>JAHEZF010000277.1 GCA_023251215.1 Sphingobacteriales bacterium
TTTGCCAGAACCAATTTTCAATCCAATATTTCCATTCTCACTACTGGTCACTTGTATATCTTTTGATAATGGCATTCCATTTTCCTTTATTAGATCTGCATTTGTGACAGGCAAAATAACTGTTGCTTTTGTATTGGCTGGAATTTCAACATCAAAAATAATTTTATCACCTTCCATCTTCCATCCGCTGCTGGCTTTACCATAATAAGTTTGCAAGCTTGCAGAAGCATTCGTTAATCCGCCACCAATATGCGGTTGAATTTTTATGTGCTTATATCCTGGCTCATCACTATATGTATCAAGACCCGCTACTACTCGATACATCCAATCGCCGATAGCGCCATAAGCATAGTGATTGAAAGAATTCATTGACGCCGGTTCAAATGTGCTGTCAGGTCGTATACCATTCCACCTTTCCCAAATAGTGGTCGCTCCCATTTTTACAGGATATAACCATGATGGATAAGTTTCCTGCATCAATAATGTGTAAGCAACATCAGTTCTTCCAAAACGACTTAACACATGACATAAATAAGGCGTTCCCAAAAACCCAGTCGTAAGATGATTATTATAACTCTTAATATTATCTACCAATTTTTGAACAGACTGTTCTCTTAAATTTTCCGGCAACATATCAAAATTCAATGCAAGCACATAAGCCGTTTGTGTTCCTGATACCAATCTTCCATTCGGTGTTAAATATTCTTTTATAAATGCATCTTTTATATTTTTTAATAACGCCTCATATCTGTTTGCATCATCATTTTTGCCCAGCACTTTTGCCGTGTTGATCATTATCTGCACAGAGTTTGAAAAAAAACATTGTGCAATCATATATTTATCTGTTACCGCTGATCTCCCATCATTATCATCAAATGGCCTGTAAAACAGCCAATCGCCAAAATGAAAACCCGTATTCCATAAATAATTCTTGCTTGCTTTTTCCATATAGCCAACCCATGCTTTCATACTGTTATATTGGCTCTCTAATATTTTTTTATCGCCATACGCTATATACATATTCCAGGGAATGATGGTAGCAACATCAGCCCAACCCGTAGCGGCTCCCGCATTTGGTCCCAATACATTTGGAATTACAAAAGGTACACTGCCGCCCGGCTGCTGATCCGCCTCCACATCACGCAGCCATTTTGCAAAAAAATTATTAACGCCAAAGTTGAATGAGGCCGTTCTGGAAAAAGCCTGGGCATCGCCTGTCCATCCGAGACGTTCATCCCTTTGCGGACAATCCGTTGGCACATCCAAAAAATTTCCTCTCTGTCCCCATTGAATATTATGCTGAAGTTGATTGATCAATGGATTTGATGAAGTGAATGTGCCGGTTGGCTTCATATCAGAATACAAAGCAACGGCAGTAAAATTTTCTGGTTTAATATCATCAACACCTTCAATTTTTATAAACCGGAATCCATAAAAAGTGAAATGCGGTTCAAATATTTCTTCGCCTTTTCCAGATAAGAAATAGGTGGCCGTTGCATGTGCTGCACGAAGATTATCAATATAAAAATTACCCTGCTTATCCAACACTTCTGCATGTAGAATAGTGATCTTATCACTTGCTTTGCCATTTGCTTTTACCATCACCCAGCCAACAAGATTTTGTCCAAAGTCGATTACCTTCTCTCCTTTTGGAGTTGTAAAAATTTTAACCGGTTTAAATGTTTCATGTTTCCTTACCGGCTCATTATATGTGGCAATTAAAATATCAGCAGGATAAGTTTGAACTTTTACTCCTGCCCAGCTGTTATCATTATACCCTGCAGAAGACCAGCCGGCTTTTTCTTCTTTTGCATCAATTGTTTCGCCGTGATAAATTTCTGAATAACGTATCGAGCCTGTTGATGACTTCCATGTTTCATCGGAAACAATAGTTGTGGTGCTTCCATCTGAATAAGTAATATTCAATTGAAATAGTACGGCAACCTTTTTACCATAAGCATTTTTATTTCCTGACCATGCAATGAAACCGCGATACCAACCGTTGCCAACAATAACTCCAATTGCATTGTTACCATTTTGAAGAAGACCGGTGACATCATAAACCTGATATTGCAACCGCTTATTATAACTTGTCCAGCCGGGAGTTAAATAAGCATCGCCAACTCTTTTTCCATTTATCTGCGCTTCATACATGCCATGTGCAGTGATGTATGCGGTGGCAGAAGCGATTTTTTTTGACGATGAAAATTGTTTTCTGAAATATTGCGCAGGCCTGTTAATTGAATCTTCAGTAAAATCAGCTTCGATCCATTTTGCTTTCCAATCTGATGAATTCAATAAAGCAGTTTGAAAAAATGCCGGCTCACTCCAGGATGATGGTTTGCCATTATTATCCCAAACTCTTAATTCCCATGTATATTTTTTTCCTGATTGCAAGGGACTGCCAGCATAAGGTACTTGAACAGATTGATCAGACATTACCTTTCCGCTTTTCCAAATTGCTCCTTTTGCACCGGTAACAATAATTTCATACGCCGTTTGAAAAACATTTCTTTGATCGCTTATCAATTGCCAGCTGAACCGTGGTTGCTGCACATCAATGCCAATTGGATTGGAAAGATTTTCCGTTAACAGGTTTTGAAGTTTTACTTGTGCCGGGGCAATAAAAGCAATGAAAATAAAAACTGGTAGAAGAAAAATTTTTCGCATGACAGAAAATTAAATCGTAAGAAAAAAGTTGCCGTCAAATATAAACCTTGTTAAAGATAGACCATCATGAACCGTCATGCTTTCAAAAAAATCAGGGAAACTTATTTCCTGTTATAATCATCCTGCAGTCTTACAATATCATCCTCATCACTTGGATTTGATTCATCTGTATGCTGCCATATTTCAGCAACAATTCCCCAATCATCAAGACCGATCAAACGATGACGTTCGCCTTGTTTGAGTTTTATAATATCGCCAGCTTTCAATATATGACGAACACTTTCTTCATTAGTGTTGCTCGTCATTACAGCAACAGGTTCATCAACACATTTCCATATTTCGGCACGCCGATGATGGTATTGCCAGCTTAACCTGTGATGAGGGCCTACAATCAAAATTTTTGGGCTGAGCTTATTGGTGAGCTTTAATTCATCAAAATTTTCTTCGGGAAAAAAATGTTGGGCAAACTGTGTTGCCTGTTCTTCATCGATAACATAAAACCCACCC
>JAHEZF010000052.1 GCA_023251215.1 Sphingobacteriales bacterium
TAACCCGCAACTTTCCTTATGAATCAGGCCTTGAAAATGTATCTGAAAATGACAAAAAACACACATATAAATAATTAACTGTGGAAAAATTAACTTCTTTAACCACTGAACAAATCACCCGTGATCTTCTTCCGCAAAAGTTTGGTAGACGGGGAAAAATATGGACCGGCATTTTGATATTAATCTGTCTGGTCGGAGCTTTTGCTTATTACCGGCAATTGAAAAACGGGTTGGTGGTAACTCATATGAGAGATTATGTTTCCTGGGGCATTTATATTTCCAACTTTGTTTTTTTCGTTGCCATCAGCCTGGTGGGATCATTAATAACTGCCATTTTCAGGCTTGCAAACGTACCCTGGCGAACGCCATTGACAAGGATATCCGAAATGATCGCAGTGTCAGCCATCACGTTCGCTGCATTGATCATTATTGTGGATATGGGACGACCCGAACGTTTGCTTAACCTGTTTATTCATGGACGACTTCAATCGCCCATCATCTGGGATGTGATTGTAATTGGCACCTACTTCTGTATCAGCCTTTTTTTGTTATACGTTACGTTGCTGCCTGATATCAGGATCATGATAAAAGCAAAAGAAACATTGGGCAAGCCTTTTTCCAAACTTTATCGTTGGCTGGGTTCATTCTGGAATGGCGAAGCAAATCAGGAGAAGATCAGGGATAGGGTCATTACCATACTTTGTATTATAATTATCCCGGTGGCATTTTGTATTCACACAGTTACCTCCTGGTTATTTGCAACTACTTACCGGCCGGGCTGGGACAGCACGAATTTCGGCGCTTATTTTGTTTCAGGCGCATTTTTGGTAGGCGCCGGTGCTGTAGTGGTAGCTATGTATATATTCCGGAGAGCATACCATCTTGAAAAATACATCACTGACAGGCATTTTGATAAAATGGGAAGGGTGTTGGTGTTGTTGGCTCTTCTATATCTTTATTTTAATGTGAATGAATACCTGGTGCCGGCATTCAAAATGAAGAAACCCGAAGCCGTCCATTTAACACAGCTTTTTGCCGGAGACTTCGCCCCTCTTTTCTGGTTTGCAATTTTAGTGGGTATGATCATTCCAATTTTTATTCTTGTATTTAAAAAAGGAAGGAGGCCATTACCTATGTTTGTTGCAGGTGTGATGGTAGTTGTAGGCGCCTGGTTCAAACGTTATCTCATCGTAACACCAACTTTGCTGCATCCTTTTTTACCCATGCAGAATGTTCCGGAAAGTTATCGTCACTACTTCCCTAGTTGGGAAGAGTGGGCTATCGCTATGGGTTCATTAGCGGGTGCTTTACTGATCATTACTTTTTTTGCAAGAGTGTTTCCCGTTGTTTCAATTTATAAAACATTAACTGATGAGAATGAAAAGGTTTAAAATAAATAGGAGTTGGTTTTTATTTCTTGCCCTACTAATATCATGTGCCGCCATTTCGCAAGACTCCATTATAAGAACACCGTCATTGATCCTTCGTTATTTTTGTTCTGATAACAAAGTTCCATACCTCTTTGTTCAAAGCAAATGGAAGGTGGGCAAAAAATATGAACCCGCCAAAGGCATAGTGGTTAAATTATACCTTGACAATGATTCAGGCAGTAATTTGCTGGGGAAGGTAACAACCAATGAAGATGGAGACGCAAAAGCAATTATCCCCCCGACTTTGAAACCGGTATGGGACAATTCGGAAACTCACACATTCATCGGGATATCAGAGGCAACCAAAGAATTTGATGAAACAAGAATTGAAGCAGCCATAACTAAAACAAAAATCACTATTGATACTCTCACGGACGGCGAAACAAGAAGCATCACAGTAAATGTATCTGCATTAAATGGAACTGATTGGGTTCCTGCCAAAGATGTAGAAATGAAAATCGGGATAAGCAGGCTGGGCGGTATTCTTTCTGCCGGTGATGAAGATACATACACTACCGATTCTACCGGCAATGCCATAGTTGAATTTAAAAAAGATAGCCTGCCGGGCGATGTAAAAGGAAATATCGTTTTGGTGGCAAGGGTTGAAGACAACGATCAGTATGGCAACCTGCAGATAGAAAAAACAGTACCGTGGGGTGTTTCGTTTACGCCTGATAATACTTTCTTTAATCAAAGAACTCTTTGGTCAACAAGATTCAGAACTCCGGCCTGGCTACTATTTATGGCTTATTCAATTGTCATCGGCGTATGGGGAACCATCGTTTACCTCGTACTGCAAATCGTTAAAATAAAAAAATTGTCAAAGAACACAACAACCTGAATTTTTATTCTTCATCAATCGGGTAGCCGGAATTTGCTGATATTATATTAATGAGACGATAGCGGGCTGCCAAAAATCCCGCATCTTTGTTCATCTCATTTTTATGGCCGTTTCACGCAAAGCTGCTGTCGGATTTATTTTTATCACCCTTCTGCTTGATGTAATGGGTTGGGGATTGATAATTCCTGTAATGCCGAAGCTTATTGCCCACCTTAAAGGCATTTCTGTAAATGAAGCCAGCCCATATGGCGCATTATTAATATCTGTATATGCTTTAACACAATTTGTATTTGCACCAATCATCGGGAACCTGAGTGATAAATTTGGCCGCCGCCCCGTTTTGCTGAGTTCATTATTCGGTTTTGGTATTGATTATCTTTTTCTGGCATTGGCCCCCACGTATGGCTGGCTGTTTGTGGGCAGGGTCATTGCGGGCATCACCGGGGCCAGTTTCACCACCGGCGCTGCCTATATTGCAGATGTAAGCACCGCTGAAAACAGGGCAAAGAATTTTGGAATGATTGGAGCTGCTTTTGGATTAGGATTTATTATCGGCCCATTTATCGGCGGCATGTTGGGTGGCCTGGGAGTAAGAGCTCCTTTTTATGCCGCTGCCATTTTATGTTTGCTTAACTGGTTGTATGGTTTTTTTGTTTTGCCTGAATCATTGAGTAAAGAAAACCGCAGACCTTTCCATTGGAAAAGAGCTAATCCATTGGGTGCGCTTCGTTTTTTTCAGAAACATTCTGTGGTTGGCGGCCTGGCTATTTCATTCTTCCTCATTTATCTTGCAGCACATGCCGTACAAAGCAACTGGAGTTATTTTACCATCTATCGTTTTCATTGGGGAGAAAAAATGGTGGGCATTTCGCTTGCTGTTGTTGGCCTGTTAGTTGCCATTGTCCAGGCGGTTTTGATAAGAGTTATCAATCCAAAACTGGGTAATGAAAAAAGTGTTTATACAGGATTGCTTTTTTATAGTACCGGGCTTTTACTATTTGCATTTGCTTCACAAGGGTGGATGATGTTTGCTTTCCTGGTGCCATATTGTTTAGGAGGATTGGCCGGACCGGCTTTGCAAAGTATTCTTGCGGGATATATTCCCCCGAATGAACAGGGTGAATTGCAGGGAGCATTAACCGGCCTGATGAGTCTCACTACTATTATTGGTCCCCTGGTAATGAATAATCTTTTTTATTTTTTTACCCGGGAAAAAAACCCGGTGCATTTTCCGGGTGTGGCTTTTTTACTCGGCTCTATTCTTATGCTGAGCAGCGCTGCTGTTGCCTGGTATATTTTATCAAAAAGAAAACCAGCAACTGCATAAATGGTTTTTCCGTTGCTTTCGTCAACGCCCCGTTATGTTCATTGGTTGTCTTTTAACGCCTATCCTTTGAGCCGGTGAGCCGGGGATGATACATTTTAATAAAGAATCGTTACATAGCAGCAAATCCCGGCTTCAATAACTTGGTTAATTTATCTACTTTTGGTTTCTTATTTTTATTATTATGGGTAAAGATGAGGTTTTTAAGGACGAGATAGAAAAAGCAAGTGATTTTAAGTTTGGCGAAAACGTAGCCAAGGTTTTTGATGATATGGTAAACCGCTCTGTTCCCTTTTATGGTGAGATACAGCGGATGATGGCGGAGCTGGCTGCTGATCACGCAATGGAAGGCAGCGATGTATATGATCTTGGCTGCTCCACCGGTACCACTATGAGCGGGATGGATACGATGGTTGCGCCAGAAATACGTTTTATCGGAATAGATGATTCGCAGGAAATGCTGGATAAATGCAAATCCAAGTTGCTGGAGCTGGGTTTTTCCCGTGATTATGAGTTGCGCTGTGTTGACTTGAATCAGGGAATAAAAATTACCAATGCTTCCGTAGTCGTGCTTTGCCTTACACTGCAATTTGTTCGTCCTATTTACCGGGAACGGTTACTTAAAGACATTTTTGATGGCATTAACAGTGGCGGAGTATTGATAATTGTAGAAAAAATTTTAGCAGAAGAAAGCCAGTTCAACCGCGACTTCATTGATTATTATTATGACTACAAACGACGCAATAATTATAGTGAACTGGAAATTTCCCAAAAAAGAGAGGCGCTGGAAAATGTGCTGGTTCCCTACAAATTGAGCGAGAATGTTAGTTTACTCCGGGATACAGGATTTGCTCATTGCGAAATATTTTTCAAGTGGTATAATTTTGCCGGCCTCATTGCTACAAAAAACTGATCATGGTTTCTATCGGCAATTTCTTTTTTAAATACCGGAACTGGATTTTTATTCTTTTTTATGCTGCCCTGTTTATTCCTTCATCGCCATTGTTTTCATCAAAGCAGTTTGGAAAATGTTATTATATATGGCCAATCAGCATTGGTTTATTCATTACCTGTTTTGGTCAGCTGATTCGTGGATTGACCATTGGCCTTGCCTATATTGTTCGTGGCGGTAAGAAAGGAAAACCCTATGCTGACGGTTTGGTAACAGAAGGAATTTTTAATCACTGCCGCAATCCCCTGTATATTGGAAATATATTAATGTTATTGGGTGTGGGTATTCTTGCCAATTCATTAGTTTATTTTGCCATTGTTATTCCGATTTTTTTATTCATTTACCAGGCGATTGTAATTGCAGAAGAAAATTTTTTACGGAGGAAATTCGGAGGTGGTTTTAATGAGTATTGTAAAAAAGTAAATCGTTGGTTTCCCCGCCTGAGAGGAATTGGTAAAACTTTGGGCAGTATGCAATTCAACTGGAAGCGGTGGATATTGAAAGAACATACCACTCAATTTATTTGGCTGATCGGCATCACATTGATTCTTTTTATCAACTATCCTCAGTTGACAGGATATAACCACGAGCCAGAAGATGGTCTCGAGGCTTTGGGACAAGGTTATACACGCCTTATCCTGCTTGGGGTTATCCTGGGAGTGCTACTATTCGTTTATCTGCTTATCCGCTACCTGAAAGCGACAGGCCGGTTTAAAGAGTAGTGCCCTGAAAACCACGGCTAACCTGTCTTTCCTTCATTCGTAAACAATGCCCATGATTTGTTGTTATTTTTACATCTCAATCAGTGAGCTATGATCAAGACAGGTAACCCTACTATCAGCATTTATACAGAGATGACCCCCAATCCTGAAACTATGAAGTTTGTAGCCAACAAACTATTATACCCGGGCAAGAGCATTGATCTTCTTGATGCGGAAAGTGCAAAACCTTCTCCATTGGCTACAGAAATATTTGGTTTCCCTTTCATAAAAGCGGTTTTTATTGCCAGCAATTTTGTTACCCTGACCAAAACTCCCGAAACCGACTGGAATGATGTAATTCCATCTGTCCGTCAATTTCTGAAAGAATACCTGGAAGAAGGAAAAGCTGTGGTGAATGAAGAAGATGTAGCCGCCATGAAAACCGAAAGCGGTAATACTGTTGATGCAGATGATACAGATGTTGTAAAAAGGATTAAAGAATTGCTCGATAATTATGTTCGCCCTGCTGTAGAAATGGATGGCGGCGCTATTCAATTTAAAAGTTATGATGCGGGTGTGGTGAATTTGATGTTACAGGGAAGTTGCAGCGGATGTCCCTCCTCCATGATTACTTTAAAGGCCGGTATTGAAGGAATGATGAAGCGGATGATACCGGAAGTAAAAGAAGTGGTGGCGGAAGCGGTGTAATTTTCTAAATAATAATACATTTTGATAAAGCCCCGGACATGACTGGTGTTTTATTTTGCCCTTCTTCCCTGCAAAATTTTATAAAAACTACGGCTTCGGATTTCCCCGATTGACAGCCCCGTTCCCAATGCTTCTTCTTCACTAATAGCTCCACAATTCATTGCCTTTAAAAAAAAGTTGAGTAATCCCTGTCCCGTTGCTGCATCATCAAATATATCTCCGGTGAGTGTAGAAATGGCGGCCCGGTCAACAAATGCTTTCAGCCGGAGCGTAGCATCATCAATGCTGCTTAAAAAGAAATTATAGGTAGCCGCATACCGCATCGGCAACTGCGCAGGATTTAAATCCCATCCCTGGTAAAAACCGTTGATGAGTGAATGCATGATATGACGATATCCGATCTGCCAGGCGTTATGAACAGATTGTTTGTTCTCTTTTATTTGTTTAGCTGTTAAATCTTTTCCCCGGTGTGGCGCAACGGGTATAACATTGGTGGCGCCGTCAGAGAGAAAAATACCTGTTCCCCCTAATGCTACTTTCGTCATGTGGTGTGCAAAATCACAAACCGGGTGAGCCATCGTCTGGTACCTGGCGGTGATGCCGCATGAAGCCGTATAATCATAGGTTCCAAAATGTGCGGCGACACATCTTCCTTCGCCTGCTCTTATTATTTTCATCAACGGGTTTCTTCCTTCATCGTCCATGATGACCTGAGTCGCCTCTACCATTGTCTCCATTTTTAATGTTCCCGGTACAAGATTATTTTTCTTTTCAAAGATCTCAAACAACATAACCAGCGTTACCACTTGTTCGGGTATGGTTACCTTGGGCAGCATTACCACAAAATTGTCCGGCAGCCTGCCATTTGTTTTCTCAAGTAAGGTTGTTAAGAAAATGTCCAGTGTCCTGGTACCACGAAACTTTAGATCTTCTGTAAACGGTTTGATCCGTATGCCGATAAAAGGGGAAATGGTTTTATTTTTCATTCCGATTGCCAGTTCATTCGCTGCACTTTCGGCTGTGGCGTCTTCTTCCTCATCGGGCCTGTTGCCAAAGCCATCTTCAAAATCAATCCGGAAATCTTCTACCGCTTCTGTTTGCAGTTTCTGAATGATCTTGTTGTAAACCGAATAAGAAAGCCATGCTTTTTCTTTTTTTCTCTTCTGCTCATTCATCTTACCCAGCTTCTTTGTGAGTTTTTCAATTTTCTTTCCCGAATCCGGAAGCTCTTCATGACTCTTTAGCTGCAGTATTTTCGCCAGTGTTACAAAGTCGGGGGAATAAGTTTTCAGGTTTTTCAATGCTATCTCCCCCATCTTCACACAGGTATCTGATTTAAATAAGTTGGCTCCGCCATAAACCGTATGTACCGGTTGCCTGTCTGGTTTATCACCGGGATAAGTTTGCTGAAATTTAAGATTGGCTGTTTTCAATGAATTCAGCAGGTTGTCTTTCTCAATATCAGAAAGGGAGAGGTTCATAAATTATAGTTTGCTTTTTTAAATTGTAAGAGTAAAGAAATCTTTCAAAGAAACCGCAGGATTAAGTACCCCTGTAAGTTGAGTAACCAAAAGCATTTAAGAGTAAAGGAATATGATAATGTTCATTGGTAGTAATATTAAAAACGATTTCTACAAAAGGATAAAAAGTTTGAATAGTTTGCCTGCTAAAATATTCCTCTGTTTCAAATTTAATTTTATATGTTCCTTTCTCAAGCACAACATCATCGTCAAGGAGGTTGGCAATGCGACCTTCAATGTTTGTGGTGCCTAAGGCAATTTCCTTCCATTCCTCATTTCGCTGCTGGTACAGGATGGTGCTAATACCCGATGCCGGCGCCCCTTTGGCAGTATCTAAAATATGTATCGTAATCTGGCTCATGACAAAAGTTTTTCTAAACGAAGAAGGGTTATTTTAATTTGCTCGTCTGCTGCCAGCCGGATCTCTTCTTCTGCAGTATTCATTAATCTTTTTTGCAAAATATCCAGCATTTCTTCTGCTGATTTTCCTGTGGCACAGACAATAAAGATATACCCGAATTTCTCTTTATACAATTTGTTTGCTATTGCCAATGCTTCAATCGTTTGCAGTGAAGCTGTATTGACCGAACCTTGCTCTGCCAATGCCCATTGAGCTGTAGAAGCAAATTTCTTTTTCTCCGAAAAGAGTCCTTTGGACCGCGATTCAATTTCTCCAATTTCGGGATGATGGGAAAAGGCTTCTTTCCAGTCTTCTTCGCTGCACTTATACCATTGCTCCCCGGCATCTTCCATTAGTTCCACCATATCATCCGCAGGAATAAAAGGCAGCATCCGCCTCACCCATGCTGATGAGCCGCAGCATTTGGTCAGCTCTTCGATGAGCCTCACTTTGGGTAATATATTGAATTCATGAAGTGTCACCCTGTCAACCCATTAACTAATTAATCAGTTACTCTATTCTCCCCCATATCCGCATCCTGCTTATTCCTCCGTCGGGAAAGATCGTCAGTCGCACATGTGTGAACGAGTTCCTGTTTATTATTTCTTCCTTAAAATAATGTTCGTTGTCTGCGCTGAGTTTTGTTTGTGATAAAATTGTTTCCCACTTAATAGCAGGGCTATCCAATTTATTTTCTTCATTATATGAAATATTGCATCCTTCAACCATACAACTATCAGGATAGTTTCCCTTGAAATGGGCGGTATCAATCAGAATTTTTTCAACAACTCCTTTATGTGCCAGGCGGACAATTACCCAGTCTTTATTACCGGGATTTCTGCTTCGTTTCGTTTCCCAGCCATCACCCATGTTCACGCCCCTACCCGGCAGAATAAGATTATCCATGTGAGAAAAGAACATGTCATTACACAAAACAGCTTTTGCTCCGTTAACGGCAGCGGCTAAATCAATTATTTCATTTCTGTCAATCGTTTCCCAATCCTTAAATACTTCTCCATAAACTTTCAGCCTTGCAATCCCGCCATCCGGATAAATATTTAACCGCACATGAGTATAAATGTTTTTATCTGTTATTTCATAAAAATTTTGAGCGCCGGGTTGAAGCAGGGATTTGGGAAGTATTTCTTTCCAATCTGCTTTTTCCAACTCTTTAAAAGAAGACGACAATATATTTATTGCTTCTAAAGAAGCTTCCGGAGGATGATTACCAAGAAAGTGGTTGGTGT
>JAHEZF010000278.1 GCA_023251215.1 Sphingobacteriales bacterium
TTTTGCAGCAGGTAACGGATTCGTCTGAGCCTTTTGAGATGGAATGGGCGAACTTATCAGATGAATTTGCTTCTCTCGGCAAAGTGGAATATCGTTTTGCCCGGTTGGGAAAAGCCCGGGCAAAGATTCCTGAACCGCCAGTTCCGAAAAACTCTTACACTGTTGATAATACGCCTTATTTCGAATTATCAATTGACGCCAACTTCAGGGATGTGTACATGGTGGTAATGAATATTCCCGGACGGGCAGAATGGGTTCCCGGTCTGCAAAAAGTAGAGCAGGATATGCCCGATGTATTTATAGGAAGTATTCATCATTGCAAATTTGAAAATTATGAGGCCATTCTGTCACCTCTGCGTATGACCATTTCAGACGAAGGCATCCTGTATGCAGAAAAATGGCAGCTACCCGATCAAACCGTTTCAGTAATCTTTGAATATGTTTTCAAAAGAATTAATGATAATCATTGCAATTTCGCCTCCCGGTTTATGCCAATCAATGATTCACCTGTTCCTGAAGAAATAAACTCCATTCTTTTTGAGTGCCTTCGGCTGACAGCTGAAAAATTGAAGGATTATTGCGAAAAAACAGGAGTATCGTTTTTTGAACTTGGTTTTCAAAAAGGTCAAAGCAACTAAAAGTAATTCGGGTTAAACTAACATAATACTATAAAGAATACCGGTATGCCACCTATACAGGACGATGATTTTTCAAAACTTGAATATGAAGGTTGGCAACGTGTAGCGCATCAATACATTGATAATTGGGCAAATCTTACACAACAGTTTGTTGAGCCACTGCTTGATGCTGCGCAGATAAGCAAAGGCATGAAAGTACTGGATGTGGCTTGCGGTCCGGGTATAGTTTCTGAAAAGATTTGGGCAAGGAATGCAATACCTGCCGGAATTGATTTTTCGCCGGAAATGATCAGCTTGGCCAGGCTTTTATATCCGCATATCGGATTTTTGGAAGGTGATGCGCAGCAGCTTCCATTTGATAATGCATCCTTTGACTGCGTGGTAATGAACTTTGGGATGTTACACCTGCCCGAACCATTACAGGCTATGAAGGAAGCATACCGGGTGCTTCGCATAAATGGAAGGTTTGCATTTACTGTATGGGCAAGCCCGGCAAAAAGCCCTGCCGCAAAAGTGATGAATGAGGCAAAAGAAAAATTTGCTGATATGAATGTTCCTATGCCTGATGCGCCTCCTTTTGATTATTTTGAAGACAGGCAAAACTGCAGTTCTTTCCTAAGCCAGGCAGGTTTTGATCCGCAATCACTACAGTATGAAACAAAACTTGTAACATGGCTTGTTCCCACTGCAGACTTTTTATTTGAGGCTGAACTAAATGCCGGCGTCAGAAATGCTGCATTCCTCCGGCAGCAATCCCCCGAAAATTTACAGAAAATAAAACTGGCAGTTGAACAAGGCATGCAACAGTTTAAAATGGAGGAAGGGTATAATCTTCCTTTTCTTGGTTGTATCATTGCAGCAGAAAAGAAATGAAGCTTATTTTTTTTAGATTTAGAGTTAAAATATTTTAACCATGAAAGCCATTGCTACGGAACTGGAAACAATTATTGACCGGTATTTGCCGGCATTGCAAAACCTTTCAGAAGATGATTGCGCCTACAAACCCTCAGTTTCTAAATGGAGTAAAAAAGAAGTGCTGGGTCACATGATAGATTCTGCCCAGAATAATATCCGCCGTTTCATAGCAGGGCAATATGAAGAAGTTCCTTTTATTGTTTACAACCAGGATAAATGGGTAGCTATATCCGGTTATCAGCATTATGATCTTTCGCAGCTTATCAATCTATGGCACCTGCTAAACAGGCATATTTGTCATATATTAAGAAATATGCCTGATGAAATGGCCCTCCGAAAATGCCAGACAGAAGACTTACATACTCTGGAATGGCTGGCGCAGGATTATATTAAACACCTGCTGCATCACCTGCACCAGGTGCTGAACATGGAACCTGTCAATTATCCTTAATTAAATTTTATTTTTCCAGCAATCCGTCCGTTCTCCATTGTTTAAATATTGCAACGGTGCTGTCGCTTAATTTAGCTCTTTTGAACGGCATGAAACCTTTTTCTGCAGGGGCCAATTCAATACGGCGGATCATTTCATCAATATTCGTTTTCACATTTTCATAATTGTCAAAAGGTTTTTTATTTCCTCCTTTTGCTGGTATATGGCAGGGAGTACAATTGCCGGCAATGACTAACTTCAGATTAGTTTCAAATGTAAGCTTGGGGATTTCCTTCATAGCTTTCCTGGCTGTATGGCAATTTGAAAGAATGAACACAGTAGTTACTAAAACAATAAGTGTAAAATATTTCTTCATACAAATTTATTTAACGATAAATATATTAATAAATATTTTAAAAAACGCAGAAAAAGTATTACCGGTCATTTCGTCCGCCATATATCATTTAATATTCTGCATTGATACCTTTGCAGTCTAAATGTTCAGGATTACAGCGCTAACATACCGTAATGCTTATTCAGGGTTGTCCCGATCCACCTGGCTGCTCTCACTTGTCATGCTGATCAACCGAAGCGGCACAATGGTGGTTCCCTTTATGACCCTTTATCTTACCAGCCCGCAAATGGGGTATAGTATAGGCCAGGCCGGTATTGTATTTGGCTTATTTGGCGCCGGGGCCTTCAGCGGAGCCTGGTTAGGAGGTAAATTAACAGATAAGATCGGGTTTTACCCTGTACAACTTATCACATTGACAGGCGGCGGCATATTATTCATGGTATTGGGACAAATGAAAACCTATCCGCTTATTTGCACATTTACTTTCCTGTTGAGTTTTGTGAACGAGGCATTTCGCCCGGCCAATTCCACTGCCATTGCATTCTACAGCAAAGAAGAAAACAGAACCCGTTCCTATTCATTAAACAGGCTGGCCATTAACCTGGGTTGGGCCGTAGGAAGTGGCCTGGGGGGAGTTCTTGCACACATCAATTATGAACTATTGTTTTGGGTGGATGGACTTACCAATATTGCTGCGGCATTCATCATGTGGATTTTTCTAAAACCGGTGCAGTATAAACCTGTTCATCAACATCAGGCAAATAAGATCATTAACCGGTCGGCTTATAAGGATAGGACCTATCTTCTTTTTGTATTTATC
>JAHEZF010000279.1 GCA_023251215.1 Sphingobacteriales bacterium
ACAATCCCATGCTGTTTGGAAGATCAGGATGCAGCACTTCCATATCATAAACGAGATCATTGATCAGCACACCTAATCTATCATGACCTTCCTGCAAATAAGAAACTAATTTCATCGGATAGTTATTTAGTGGCGCAAGATAAATTTTATTATGAAGCCGGCTGTAGTAATTCTAATCGCCGTCCGTTGCACAGTGTACCCAGACACTGAGCGTAGCGAAGTGGAAGGGCACACTTGTACTTTCTGTTCGCTTATCATCTTTTCGTGGTCGTGAATAGAAGTTTCCCGGACTCTGAACTACTGACTCTCGACTGTGGTACTGCCAATTGCAGACTGCTGTCTGACTCACACACCCGCAATCCTCCTCTTATACTCCGCCAACGCCTCTTCAAGCCTTACTTTTGCTGTAGTATCTCCCGGTACATTATGTGAAGGATGTATGTAAAGCTTAACTTCACGATCAGCCAATATCTCAGCAACTGTTGTTACCGTCATCCACACTGCTGTTACAAAAGCTATAGTTGATACAGGTCCAACTTTATCAAAATTATTTTTCAGGGGAACACAGGCATCCTGAATCGGTACACAGGTATCAACAACAAGATCTGCGAGTTCAAAAATAGTTGCGCCGCTGCTATGTCTTGATCTTTTTCCCTCGGCTTCCTTTGCAGAACCATAAACGATCACTTTCATTCCTTGTTTTTTTGCTTCCAGCACTACATCAATATTCACCGCATTAATGCCCGTATGAGAAAATACCCACATGCAATCTCTCTTATCAAAATTGTATCCTTTCATGATCTCAGTACCATAACCCTCCACTCTTTCCAAAAAAACAAAATTCTGAACACTCATACCGCCAACAATGTTGGTGAAAAAACTTAAAGGCAACTCGATCATCGGGTGAAAGCCGACAAAGCCACCTATACGCGGATACATTTCTTCAATTGGTAGTGTAGCATGACCACAACCAAATGTATGCACCCAACGTTCTGCCTGTATCGTATCAGCCATTATTATTGCAGCGTCCTGAATTTTTTCCAGTTGGGTTTCTTCAATTTTATCCATAATGCTTTTCGCATTCTGCAACCATATTTTTGCAAGCATATTTTTATTACATTTTAATTTTTGAAGAAATATTTCTTTTTATTAATAAAATTTGGATCAGGAGGCAACCAATGACACACAATAATAAAACCGGAAGTTGTTTTGTACCATACTCATTCGAAAGCAGACCAAAGAAATAATTGATCAGTGTGTTGCCTGTTAATCCTATTACAAATGCAATACTGAAAGCAGTTCCTGAAAGATTTGCATAGATATGACCGATATACCCAAGGATGACAGGAAAACTTGCTGCAAAGCCTGAACCGATAATAATTAACGCCACCAATGAATAAGTGTAAGAGTCGGAGTATAATAATAGAAAACCACCTGCTGCCGTTAATAGTAGCGATGTTATCATAATTGAAAAAGAAGAAATCTTTTTCAAAAGTTTCCCCAGCAGAAGCCGTGTTATTGTTAGCCCTCCCAGGTAACATGATAAAGCAAACAATGAATCTTCCTGTGAAAATTTCAGATCAGCCTGGAAAAAAGTAGTTGTCCAATTATTTATCAAACTCTCAGCACCACTTTGAAAAAAGAGAAAGAATGATGTTAACAATAGTGCAGGTTGATTTAATAATTTTATGCCTTCTTTTAAAGGGAATCCCTGCGCATGCTTAGGTATTGGAAATTTAATTGTGATAAAATAAATTACAGCCAGCAACATAAACATTCCAACCGAGGAAAGTATATAAGGATATTCAAAACGTTTTGACATAATACTTAACAGCAAAGGCATGCCCAATGCACCTATGCCGAAAAAAACACCCAGCAAACTCAGGTTAGCTCCTTTATCTTCTGAACTAATATCAGCAACAACTGCGTTGGTTGATCCATTGATAATGCCACCTCCAAACCCGAGCACAAATATTGAAGCCTGTAATAATAAAAATGAATCAGCAAAAGCAAGTCCTTCAAATGCAAGTATCATCAGCAGTGTCGTAATAATGAATAACATTTTATAACCATTACGGTCTGCAATTGGGCCAAATACAAGTGAACCGGCGATAATGCCGATTGGAAGAATAGAAACTAATTTCCCCGAACTGATCTTATCCATCCGGAATTTTTCAGCAAGCGATGGTAAAATAGAACCCAGAGTGATCAGCATGATGCCAAATAATAAAAGCCCAATACATGCAGCAATGAAGACCTGGTTCCTTTTATACATAATGTGAATATAAAGTTTACTCTTTCAATGCAAGCCAGCCTGCACCATATAAGCCCGCATCATTGCCCAACGCTGATCCTTGCAATTTCATTTGCTGAATGCTGATCGGCTGAGCCCATTTTCTTGCTTCCTCATAAATATCATCCAGGAATTTTAATGCAGGCCCAAATACGCCTCCACCAAAAATTATTTTTTCAGGATTGAATAAGCTTACAAGATTCGCAACAGCCATTCCCCAACATTCAATTGCATTTGAAATTATTTTTTTTGCAAGCTCATCACCATTTTCATAAGCATCAAAAACATCTTTTGCAGAAAGTTTATCACCATCGATTTTTTCTAATAAGCTATTCATGTAATTACCGCTGCCTATCATTTCTTTTGCCACTTTTACAATTCCTTCTCCGGAAGCATTGTACTCAAAATCTCCGCATGAAATATATTTTTCTTTAAATGGTCTGTCCAATGCCATCCACCCGATAGCGCCGGCAATATCATGCGAGCCACGCAACACTTCATTATTTATTAAAATGCCGGCACCAATCCCTGTTCCCACAGATAAGAATACAGCATCGCTGCATCCCCTGGCATTTCCTTTCCAAACCTCACCTAAAATATAACAGGCACGGTCGCTATCAATTTTAATTTTGATGTTTTTATCATTAACCGATTGCTTCAATTCGGCAAGCAAGGAATAATCATCCCAGCCAGTAATATTCGGCGCCCAGACCTTTCCTGTTTTTGCAAATGCAATACCGGGAACACAAATTCCAATAGCAGAAATTTTTTCATTAATTAGTCCTGCCTTATTCAATAATCCATTTGCTGTGTCAGAAATAAGTTGACCAAC
>JAHEZF010000280.1 GCA_023251215.1 Sphingobacteriales bacterium
GTATAACTATCAGGTTAATTGATTACTCGGGTTCGTCAGTATTTATTTCTTCATTCATAACATAACTTAACGCCCCACTCGGACATTTTTTTACCTGCTCAATGATTTGTTCAGTAGTGGCCCCGTCCATTTTGATCCAGGGTTTTTCTTTGGGATTAAACACCCCGATCAAACCTTTCCAGCAAAGCGTTGAGTGCTGGCACACTTCAGGTTTCCACACAACTGTTATATCATTATTACTGTATTTGAAAGTCTTTTGAGGCATTGCTGGTTGCTGGTTACTGGTTGCTTGTTCTCAAAGAATCCGATAGTTTGAATAATCACTCAAGTAACCAATAAT
Organism: Sphingobacteriales bacterium; assembly: GCA_023251215.1. GTDB lineage: Bacteria > Bacteroidota > Bacteroidia > Chitinophagales > Chitinophagaceae > JAHEZF01. The sequence continues at coordinate 341 of JAHEZF010000280.1, forward strand.
TATGTAAATTACATGAATAAAGATTGCTGCATAACCAGAGACCAGCAACCAGCAACTATCATTGCCCCTGCGCCAAACTATAAGCTCTCTTATCTCCCCATGTATTCAGCAATTCCAGCGAACAAATTTTAAAATCACCACTAAGACTTACATACAAGCTAATAACATCCTGCTGATGTAGCGGAGAACCATCAAGGCTTTCAAAACGGGCATTGTATTGATTCACGAGGTTGGTATAGATTGAACCGGTAGGCCATACCTGTGTGCCGCGGTTACTGATATTAATGAGTTTAAATTTTTCTCCTGCATGACGTTGGCACATATGAGCAACCATTTCCGGCTGTTCAACACTTTCAATAAAAAGATCAACGCCTACAATTTTCTCCTGTTCCATTTCTTCAGTAACGATAACCGGGTTTTTTTCCAGTTTAAAACTCGTTGGTGTAGCAGGCATGTTGGGTAAAACCGGTTTAGCACCTTGCACCGGAGCTTTTCCAAAATTGCTGATAATAGTTTCAGTAAACTGTGAAGTATTTACTGATGGGATTTTTTTATCGCCGAAATCTCCCGTATGTACACCGCTTTCCAAAGTAAAGAGCAAAGCATTTTCTATTACAGCAGCATTTTGCATATAACCGAGGTGGCGCAGCATAGTTATACCACTTAATAAAAGTGCAGTAGGATTGGCAATATTTTTTCCGGCAATATCAGGAGCCGTGCCATGTACCGCCTCAAAAATGCAAATATGGTCGCCAATATTTGCCGAAGGTGCAAATCCCAATCCGCCAATTAATCCGGCACATAGATCAGAAACAATATCGCCTTGTAAATTCGTAAGAACAATTACATCAAATGTATCAGGCCTGGTCACCAGTTTCATGCACAGATCATCTATGATCACATCATCCGCTTTCAATTCCGGATATTCCTCAGCCACTTCATAAAAACATTCGAGGAAAAGACCATCCGTTATTTTCATGATATTGGCTTTATGTCCGCAGGTAATGCGTTTGGCATTTTTCTTTTTAGCCATTTCAAATGCATATTTGATCACCTGCAAACTTCCGGGACGGGTGATAAAGCGACGGCTCAATGCCACATCGTGAGTAAGCATGTGCTCAATGCCGCCATAAGTGTCTTCAATATTTTCCCTGACAATAGTAATGTCTATTGGGATCCCGCCCTTTGAAAAAACTGTATCCACTCCATGCAGGGTTTGAAACACTCTTTTGTTAGCATAGGTGTTCCATGTTTTTCTTGCCGTTACATTTACACTCTTCACTCCTTTTCCTTTCGGGGTTTCCATCGGGCCTTTAAAAAGTATGCCGAGATTTTCAATGGTTATTTTAGCTTCCGGTGTCATGCCATTGCTGAATCCTTTATCAAAAACCCATTTGCCCATATCAACAAACTCATATTCCAATGGTACTTTATTGGCAGCAAAAATTTTTAATACGGCTTCCATTATTTCCGGGCCTATTCCATCACCCCGGGCTATAGCAATTTTCATATCTGGTATTTCTGAAGTTTGAGGCGCAAAATTAAAGCTTGTAATGGGATTTCAACGTTAAATAAACTGCGAAATCAGCATCTGCGGCATTTTGTTTACTTTTACTTTATGACAAGCATGATATCAGAAGGAGTGAAAGTGAGTGTTGAAACTTTTTACCAGCCTGATTACAGCAATCCGCTGCAGTCGGAATTCATGTTTGCTTACCGCATTACCCTTGAAAATCACAACTCATTTCCTGTAAAACTACATCGCCGGCACTGGTATATTTTTGACAGTAACGGCAGCAACCGTGAGGTGGAAGGTGAAGGTGTAGTGGGAGTGCAGCCCACTATAAATTCCGGGGAAAAATATCAATACGTCAGTGGTTGCAATCTTCGTACAGAAATGGGGAAGATGAACGGCACTTACCAGATGGAAAACCTGCACAGTAAAAAAATGTTCGACGTCAACATTCCTTCTTTTGAAATGTTTGTTCCTTTTAAAAATAATTAGAAGCCCCAACCCGATCCCGATTTATCGGGACAAGCTCTTCCCCGAAGGGGAAGGCCATCAATGCTCATAACCAACATTAAGAAATTTTCATTCAACAAAAGAACAACTCTGCTACCAGGATTTGTGCGGATGCGAAGTCTCTCCGCCTAAGGCGGAAGATTTATGCCAAAGGCATCCCTTTGGGAGAGAGGCTTTTATTTAGGTTTATACTTAGCTTCTTCCAGAATTTTTTTTGCTTCTGCCTGCATGATCTCCCGGGGTTTCATCCCGGGATTTTTATCAGCAAACTTTTTTACGATCCGCCAACCAATCCATTGACCCATGTTTCCCGGGGACAGTTCCTGGGAAAAACCTTGTGTAAACGGCCCTTCGCCAATATAAGTTTGAATCGTGGCGGGGTTAATTGAATAAATGTCCTCGTTCTTAAGAATATAACTCCATATCAATCCTTCGTTTTCTTTGCACCATTCCAGTTGCTGCTGCGTATAGCCGGTTTTGATGGAGTCAGGAGTTTCAGGTAAAAATTTGTCCAGTAACCACCATAGCTTTCCTTTTTCAATCATTTGTTCTATTAAAGATTTGCCACTGCTTTTATCGGGGAAAATATCGTCAACAACTAACTGTATGGCATCCGCAGTGATGTATTCTTTGCTGAACCTCCGGCTGCGGTACGCAGGAACTACCTTTTCAATAAAGAAAGGATCTCTGTAAAGTGAAAAATCTTTTCCAAGATAAAATTGCAGGCTGATGCCGAGAATATCTGGCGCTAAAAA
>JAHEZF010000281.1 GCA_023251215.1 Sphingobacteriales bacterium
GTGAAGGAGTATGTGTTAATGCGGCCAGTCCTGCATGATGAATGGCTGCTAATAAAAAGCCACAGGCAATGCCGCAGCTTTCAGTAACATAATAATTCTGGTGTTTATGACCGCCGTTCTCCAATTCGTAATTTTTTTTAAAAACAATAATCAGGTAAGGGGCTGTTTCTAAAAACTCTTTGTGCCAGTCAGTTTGGAGAGGCCGGAGATCTTTCAGCCATTTCTCCGGCATCCTGCCATTATAGTTTTCATATTCTTCTTTTTCAGCTTCAATCCGTATTTGTTTTTTTATTTCATTATCGCTTACTACACAAAAGATCCACGGCTGTTTATGTGCGCCGCTGGGGGCAGTTGAGGCTGTGAGGATAATATTTTCAATTACCTCTTTCGGAACAAGTTTATGAGAAAAATCACGAACAGTCCGTCTTTTATTCATCCATTCAAAGAACTCTTTACTTTTTGTATTCATTTGATCAGCATCAAATGTTTCTTTTGAATAAGAAACAAAAGGATAACCATCAATCAATTTTCTTTTTGCCATAACAGGTATTTGTCGAAATTTACTACTTAAACTATATTTTAATGAGAAAAAATTTTCTTGTATCAATTCTTATCTGGCAACTATCGTCTGTCATTTATTCCCAACCTGACCGCTGGCAGCAAAGGGTTAAATACACGATGGATATAAATATGAATGTGCAGACCAACCGGTTTACAGGGAAACAAAAGCTTGAATACTGGAATAATTCACCTGATACATTAACAAGGGTTTTCTATCATCTTTACTTCAATGCTTTTCAGCCTGGGAGCATGATGGATATCAGGAGCAGGAGGCAGGGAACTATTCAGGCAGGCAGGGGGCAGGATTGGGATGCACGGATAAAAGACCGGATAATGAATCTAAAACCTGAAGAGAGGGGGTATCAAAAAATTCTTTCGCTAAAAATGGATGGCCGTCTTCAAAATTTTAAAGTGCTGGAGACAATTCTGGAAGTAAAGCCGGATAAACCCATTATGCCCAAATCAAAAGTTGTGTTTGACATGGAGTTTGAAGCACAAGTGCCTTTGCAAATTCGGCGGAGTGGAAGGGATAACCCCACTACCAGGGTACGTTATTCAATGAGCCAGTGGTATCCTAAAATGTGTGAGTATGATTACGATGGCTGGCATCCCACACCTTATGTTGCCCGTGAGTTTTACGGTGTATGGGGAGATTTTGATGTGAGCATCACTATTGATAAAAAATATATTTTGGGAGGGACCGGTTATTTGCAAAATCCCAATCAAATAGGGTATGGATATGAAGATGCAGGTGTAAAAGTAAAAAGACCTGCTGGTGACAAGTTAACCTGGAGGTTCATTGCTCCCAATGTGCATGATTTCATGTGGGCAGCCGATCCCGAATATATTCATGTATCAAGAAAACTAAAAGACAATCTGACGATTCATGTCTTGTATAAACCTACCAATGCAACAGCAGCGCAGTGGGAGAGTTTATTAGACATGGCTCAAAAAGCATTGCCTTATATTGAAAAGACATTTGGTGCATATCCTTACAAACAATTCTCTTTTATTCATGGCGGTGATGGCGGAATGGAATATCCAATGGCAACTTTATGTATCGGCCCGGGAGCTGCTGTGCATGAATGGATGCATAGCTGGTATTACGGGATACTGGGAACCAATGAATCTCTATACCCGTGGATGGACGAAGGGATTACTTCGTATGCTGAAGACAGGGTAACTGCTTTTTTAAATAACAGCAATGAATTTGCTTATGCGGGCGCCTACGCCGGTTATTATGTGTTGGCAAAAAGCGGGAAAGAAGAACCGCTGACAACTCATGCCGATCATTACAATACCAATTTTGCTTATGGTATTGACGTTTATTCCAAAGGAGAAATATTCATGGAACAACTCGGTTACATTACCGGGGCCTCTGTACGGGATAAAATTTTGCTGGAATATTACCGGTTGTGGCGGTTCAAACATCCCAATGCTTCCGACTTTATAAGAGTGGCTGAAAAAGTAAGCGATATGAAACTGGACTGGTATAAAGAGTATTGGATAAATTCCACCAAAACGATTGATTACAGTATTGACAGCCTGTGGGAAGAGGGCGGTAAAACGAATGTGCGGTTAAACAAAATTGGTTTAATGCCCATGCCCATTGACCTTCAATTAACTTTTAAAGACGGAACCAAAGAACTTCATTATATACCTCTCGATTTGATGTATGGTGAAAAACCAATTGAAGATTCAACCGTAATTCGTAAAATTTATGATGCGTGGAAGTGGACACATCCCACCTATGTTATTGAAACCAGCCATAAGTTGACAGATATTATAATTGTTGAAATTGACCCAAGCCGGCGAATGGCTGATATTGAAAGAAAAAATAACAAACTGGAATTGAAATGGTAAAGAATGTTTTTTGCGCCATCAAAAAAACTATTTTGTTACAATGTTCACTCTGCATGTTGTAAAAAAGTTTCACCGGGATATGAAGAGAAGATACTTTTCTTTAAAAAATTCTTCAGAAAATATTTCAGTAATTTCTATGATCCGGGGCCGGGTGCCGCTTTCATGAATCTCTTTCCTTAGGTTACCTCCCTTCAGACAAATGAGGCCGGGGGTTAATTGGTTAATTGGGGTCCCGATAGCTATCGGGATGGGAGATTGGGAAATTGGCTTATTTTTTAAAAGAGGCTTTGACCATTTCCATAAATCTTCCAATGGCGCAACAGCTCTGGAAACTGCGAAATCAAATCTCTTTTTTTTAATTTCTTCTGCCCGTATATGCTCAGTTGTCACATTTTTCAAACTAACACTTTCCGCAACAGCGTTAACTACTTTTAATTTTTTACCAATGCTGTCAATTAGGTGAAATTTTACCTGTGGGAAAAAAATTGCAAGGGGAATGCCCGGAAATCCACCGCCCGTTCCAATATCAATGATCTCCGTACCGGGTTCAAATTCAAAAACGGCTGCAATGCTCAGTGAATGCAGCACATGCTTTTCATACAAACTGTCAATATCTTTCCTGGAAATCACATTGATCTTTTCGCTCCATTTGTTGTACAGATCGCCGAGAGCTTTAAACTGCTCAATCTGCTGT
>JAHEZF010000282.1 GCA_023251215.1 Sphingobacteriales bacterium
GGATCGCTGTTGAGAATAAATGCCCATGACTCCCTGACTAATTTATGATCATCTACTAAAAGGATGGTGATTTTCTCCATAAATACCCTGGGCTTGGTTTAGTGGTCAAGGTTTTAAAAACACAAAGTTTAGAAAAATTACGGATACCGACTGTGGCAAAGGAAAGATATTTTGCAGAAAATACTAAGGCGCTTTTACTAAGTAAATACCCTTAGTTTAATAGATGTATATATCAATTGATCAAAACAAAATATTGTGATGTAATTCTTATTAATATCGAAATGATAAATAAACTAAGAAGATCAAACTTCAATTCTTTTCATTTTAGGAACTAAGAAATGTATGATAAGCCAGGCAAGAAGATAAGAACCTGCACAAGTGGCAAACATAATGTAATAAGCAGTCTCTATCTGGTGAATAGCCCTGTAATGAACAAATAATTTTTTTTGAACTAATGCACTAAGCAAAATTCCGCCAAGCCCGCCAATCATTCCTCCTATTCCTGTAACAGATGCAATTGCATTTTTGGGAAACATATCACTTACTGTCGTAAAAATATTTGCACTCCATGCCTGGTGGGCAGCCGCTGCAATACCAATAATGATCACTGCCAGCCACATATTAATATCCCCTAACAATTGCGCAAATAAGATGGGGAGCACAAAAAATGCATAGATGAGCATAGATGTTTTCCGGGCTTTGAAAACAGGCCATCCTTTTTTGATTAACTCTAATGGTATCCATCCTCCGCCGATGCTTCCAATTGTTGACATAGAATAAACCAATGCCACCGGTAAAGCAACGGCTGTTCCTTTTAACTTATATTGACTTTCCAAAAAATCCGGTAACCAGAATAAATAAAACCACCAGATCGGATCTGTCAAAAATTTACCGATGGCAAAAGCCCATGTTTGCTTGTAGGTTAATAATTTTTCCCATGATAATTTAGGTCCGGATAATTCCGTATCTCCCTTTTCATCCACATCACTATGTATGAAATCATATTCTTCTTTTGCTAATCTTTTTTGTTTTTGAGGAACTTCATAATATATAAACCAAAGTATTAACCAGATAAAACCAAATGCGCCGGTAAGAATAAACGCCCATTGCCATCCCCATGTTTTTGCAATAAATGGAACAGTTAACGGAGCAATGATCGCACCGATATTGGCGCCGGAATTAAAAATGCCGGTAGCAAAAGCTCTTTCTTTTTTGGGAAACCATTCAGCAACGGTTTTAATGGCTGCCGGAAAATTTCCTGCTTCACTAACACCCAAAACCGAACGGGCCACAATAAAACCAGTAACCCCTCTGGCTAATGCATGTCCCATTGCTGCCACACTCCAGATGGCCGTTGCCAAAGCGTATCCTATTTTAGTGCCTAATTTATCAATGAGACGGCCAGCGCCAAACATACCGATGGCGTAACAAATTTTAAATGCTATTTCAATATTTGCATAATCGCCATCGTCCCAGGTGAATTCGATTGAAAGAGTGGACTTCAATAAACTGATGACAGCCCGATCAAGATAATTTACAGTAGTAGCAAAAAACAATAATCCACAGATCGTCCACCTGTATTTTCCAATAGCCTGGTTTACCTGGTTCATCCGGAATTTATTTTCTGATGGATTGAATTAACTCCAATACTTCTTTCGTCATCCTTTCAATAGTAAGGTAATCTTTCTGTTCCATTAGCTTTTTGCTGATAAGTTTACTTCCCATTCCAACTGCACAAACACCAGCTTTGAACCATCCTTCTAAATTTTCTTTTGTTGTATCAACTCCTCCGGTAGGCATGAATAATAGTTTGGGAAAAATATCTTTTATGCCGGTTAAAAATTCCGGTCCTAATAAATTTCCGGGAAATAGTTTAATAAATTTAATCCCATTGTTTTCTGCTGCAATAATCTCACTTGGCGTCATGCAACCGGGAGCATAGAAAATATCTTTACTGTTTGCATAAGTCGCCACTTCAGCAACATAACCCGGGCTTATCAAGAAATCAGCACCCGCACCCTAATAGTTTTCTGCATCTTTCAAATTCTTGATCGTTCCTACGCCTAACATCAATCCTTGCATTTCCTTATTTTTTACTTCAACCATTTTTTTAAAATTATTTAAAGCAGCATCGCCTCTGTTGGTATATTCAACTGCTTTGATGCCTGCTCTATAAATAGCTCTCAATACTTCAATGCTTACCGTTTCATCGGAGTTAAAATACAAAGGGAGGATTCCCTGCTTCACGATCACATCTGTTATTACTTGTTTTGTTGGCATGTTTTAATTCTGTTTGTCGGGCTAAAGCCCGTGATACTTGTCTTTTCATTCCCCCCAGCTTTAAAGCTGGGTTTAATTCAGGGGGCTTATCTCTGCACTCTTCCACTTGCATCGCCTTTCATTAATTCCATCACATCATTTAGTGTTGCATGATTCAAATCTCCCGGAATGGTATGTTTCAATGCTGATGCTGCTACACCAAATTCAGCAGCATCTTTCATTGGCATCCCTGTTACTAGTCCATAAATGAATCCGCTGGCAAAACTGTCACCACTTCCTACTCTATCCACAATTCTTACTTCATATTTTCTTGTATGATAAAATTCTTTTCCATCATATACCAATGCACTCCATCCATTGTCGCTTGCACTATGGCTTTCACGAAGCGATGAAGCAATGTATTTGAAGTTGAACTTATCTTTCATTTGTTTAAATACATCTTTGAAGCCTTCTAAATTCAATTCGCCTTTTGTAACATCAGTATCTTTTGCTTTAAAACCAAGAGTTGTGTCTGCATCTTCTTCATTGCCGATACAAACATCAACATACTGGCAAAGTTTTGTCATCACCTCTCTTGCTTTTTCCTTGCTCCACAATTTTTTCCTATAATTCAGATCAATACTTGTAGTGATACCTTTTGCTTTTGCAGTTTTCAAAGCTACTTCTGTCAATGCAGCAGCCTTATCACTTAATGCCGGCGTAATACCTGTTGTATGAAACCATACAGCACCCTCTAAAATTTTATCGAAATCAAATTCATTTAATTCAACTGTGGCAATAGAAGCTCCTGCTCTATC
>JAHEZF010000283.1 GCA_023251215.1 Sphingobacteriales bacterium
ACTCCTGCCGCACTGGCCTTGGGTAGTTATACTGTCACTTACCAATATACCGATGCCAACGGATGTACTGCAAGTGCAACTGATGTATTTGCTATCATTCCAAAAGCGGATAAAATAAATATTTATCCCAATCCGGCTAAAGATGGCCAGGCAAGTATTGTTGTTACACCCGATTTGAACGGTGGTATAGCTGTTGCGTATAACGAATTGGGACAAAAAGTTGCACAATGGACAGTAAATGGCAGGCTCACAATCTATCAATTCAAATGGGCTGTTGGGGTTTACATAATCAGCATCAGCAAAGGATCGGTCACAGAAGTCAAAAGGTTCATCATAACCAGATGATATTATTTGGTATTCATTCATCAATACTGGCCATAGTAAATGGCTGGTATTTTTTTATAAAGAGTAAATGATTTTTATTTCGCTATAGCTTTTTCTTTTCGCCTTTCAGTACCGGCTCATTCAGCTCAACCACGTGTACTTTTTTCTTAGCGGCCCGGCTTCGCATGGTCATGTTGAGCATTTCCACCCCAAATGAAAAAGCCATGCCGAAATAAATATAATTCTTCAGATGTAATTGATGAGCGGCTTCACTATTCCAGCCCTCAATGATTAAACTAAGACCAATCATCACCAGGAAAGAAAGGGCCAGCATTTTCAACGTCGGATGTTTGTGAATGAAGCCCGAGATCGCAGGACTGAAAAGGAACATGATGATCATTGCAATCACAACTGCAGCGATCATAATCTCTACATATTTAGCGGTACCACCGGCTGTAATGATGCTGTCAAAAGAAAACACAGCGTCAATCAGCATGATCTGGGCAATGGCCTGGCTGAGTGAGAATCCTTTTTTGGCTTGTAATGTCACGTTTGGATCTTCTCCTTCCAGTTTGTCATGAATCTCTTTCACTGACTTGTAAATAAGAAACAGGCCGCCGAAAATCATGACAAGACTGGCCATGTCAAATCCTTTTCCAAACAAAGTGAAAATAGCTTTTCCTTTTTGTGAGAGCAGCCACCCTAATGCCAATAATAAAAGGCTCCGGGAAATCATACCGGTGATCATCCAGATTTGCCTTGCCCTTTTCTGCTCTTTTGCCTTCGACAACCGGTTAAGGATAATGCTGACAAAGATGACATTGTCAATTCCCAGTACTACTTCAAGGATGACAAGGATGATAAAACTGATAATACTTTCACTGGTAAAAAGCTGTTCCATTATTTATTGAAGATTGAATATTGCAAATTGAATAGTTTTATTACAAGCCTTTACAGATATCTTTAACGATTCTAGGTCCTTCATAAATAAATCCTGTCCACACCTGCACCAGCGATGCACCCGCATCAAATTTTTCTTTAGCATCCTCAGCTGTAAAAATACCACCTGATGCAATAACGGGGATTCGGCCATTTGTTTTTTCAGAAATATATTTTACAATTTCAGTTGATTTTTTTTGCAAAGGTTTTCCGCTTAGTCCGCCTGACTCCCGACTCCTGACTCCCGACTCCTGACTCAATTCATCCCGGCTGATAGTTGTATTCGTTGCCACAATTCCATCCAATTTTATTTCCAGCGTTAAATCAATTATATCATCAAGTTGTTGTGTTGTAAGATCAGGGGAAATTTTCAATAATAAAGGTTTGGAAATTGTTTGTTCTTTGTTTAGTGTCTGCAGATGAGATAATATCTTTCGCAATGATTCTTTTTCCTGTAATTCACGAAGCCCCGGCGTATTAGGAGAACTTACGTTAACCACAAAATAATCAACGTAAGGATGCAATTCTTTAAAACATATTTCATAATCTTTCCATGCTTCATCATTCGGAGTGATTTTGTTTTTGCCAATGTTTCCACCAATAATGAGTCGGTAGTCGGGAGTCGGGAGTCGGGAAGAACTCTTTTTCTCTTTCCAATCTTTTAATCTCTTAGCAATTACCTTCACCCCATCATTATTAAATCCCATCCGGTTGATAAGAGCTTTGTCTTTTGGCAAACGAAACAATCTTGGTTTATCATTACCAGGCTGGGGCAGAGGAGTCACTGTTCCTATTTCCACAAAACCAAATCCCAATGTTTCCAGTTCTCTCAGGTATTTTGCATTTTTATCAAAGCCGGCACCGAGGCCAATCGTATTTGAGAATTGAAGATTGAATATTGAATATTGAAAATTCCCCTTAGGTCTGAAACAACTGGCAAGCATCCTCCTTATAATATCAACACTACACAGGAGTTTCAGAGAATTCATCGAAAAATAATGCACCCATTCCGGCGGGAAGAGAAAAAGAATGCGGCGCAGAAGTTGATACATACCGGGGAGCGAAGATAACAGAACTTTTGCGGATGCTTTTTGTTATTAACTTTGACATTAAGTTTAAAATAAATTTTTATGCAGGAAGCATATATCATTGCAGGCTACAGGTCCGCGGTGGGCAAAGCAAAACGTGGCGCTTTTCGTTTCTATCGTCCCGATGATCTGGCAGTAGATGTGATCAAAGGACTTATGGCGTCAGTACCGCAGCTCGAAGCAAAAAGAGTTGATGATGTAATTGTAGGCAATGCCGTACCGGAAGCAGAGCAAGGACTACAGGTTGGTAGAATCATCGCAGCAAGAGCATTGGGTTTTGATACACCTGGTATGACTGTAAACCGTTACTGTGCATCAGGTCTCGAAACAATTTCTATTGCCACCGCCAAAATAAGAATGGGAATGGCGGATTGTATAGTGGCAGGTGGAACAGAAAGTATGAGTTTGGTTCCTACAGCAGGATGGAAAATAGTTCCTGCTTATTCAATTGCTAAAGATGAACCGGATTATTATCTAAGCATGGGACTTACAGCAGAAGAGGTAGCCAAAGATTTTAAAATAAGCCGGGAGGCGCAGGATGAATTTTCATACAACTCACACCAGAAAGCTATCAATGCTATAAAGAATGGTTATTTCAAAAGCGGAATACTTCCTATAAATGTAGAAGAAGTTTACCTGGATGAAAAAGGAAAGAAACAAAAAAGAAATTATACAGTTGATACAGATGAAGGGCCAAGAGCAGATACATCCATTGAAGCATTGGCA
>JAHEZF010000284.1:0-1678 GCA_023251215.1 Sphingobacteriales bacterium
AAGCTAAAAAATATTTTTTAAAAAAAATTATGTAATCGGTTACATTTTTCAATTTTCTGCCTATATTAGCTCCGGGAAAAAAATAACTGCATTCTTGCCGTAAAAAAAACGATTGATTTCATGCAACCAAAACATCGTTGTACGGGATTTAATTCGGGCACATCATCGTGTAAAAAAATACAGGAATGTGTGCTTAATCTTCACTCCAGTCATTCTTTTCTTTTATCCAAAATATCAGGTAAACAAAACCGGAGTTCATTAAAAGGTCTTACGAAAAAATATTTGTATTGATATAATCACGAAATCAAAAATTATTACAATTAAAATTGAATACAATATGAATACCAGCTGACAAAATTTACTCCTGATTTGAGTCAGGCTTATTGCAATCTTTATAAATCAAAATTTCTAAAACAACTATTTATGAGAGTTCTGATTACGAAAAAAATAAAAAGAGCATCAACTCTGCTGAAATTGTTTCAGGGAAAACATTTGACAATTGTATTGTCTGTATTGGCGGTATTGCTTATGGTTTCACCTGTTTATTCACAAAACATCCGTGTCAAAGGCCATGTCAGTGATGAAAAAGGACAGCCTGTACAAAAGGTTTCCGTTCTGGTGAAAGGAACAACAAATGGAGTAAGTGGTGATGACAATGGAAACTTTGAGATCACTGCGCCATCTAACGGCACATTAGTTATTTCTTCAGTAGGTATTGTGACCCAGGAAGTAAAAATTAACGGAAAGACATCTTTGACAGTAACACTGGTTTCTCTGGAAAACAGCATGGGTGAAGTAGTAGTAACCGTGGGTTATGGTACGCAACGGTCAAAAGATGTTACGGGTGCCGTTGTTAAAATAAAAGCAGAAACGTTGCGGGAAGTGCCTGCTTCAAACCTCATCGCTCAGTTAAAAGGACGTACTGCTGGTGTAGATATCGTTAGTAACAGCGCTACTCCGGGCGGAAGCGGACAGATTCGTATCAGGGGCAATCGTTCTTTGGCAAAAAGTCAGGGTGAAGCGGATGGTCTGGACAATCCCTTAATTGTTTTAGATGGTATTCCCTACAGCGGAAGTATCAATGATATTAACCCCGATGATGTTACCAGCCTGGAGATTTTAAAGGATGCTTCTGCTACGGCGATTTATGGTTCAAGAGGTGCGGGCGGTGTGATTATTATTACGACTAAACGTGGCAAATCAGGTAAAGCTGTAATGAGTTATGATGGCTATCATGGTATCACAAATATTATGGGAAAATTAAAAGTGTTTAATGGGCCCGAATACGCACAATTTAAAGCTGATGCTGCTGCTTATAACAGAACAAATTGGCCTGCCAGTGCAGGAACAAGTTCATACCAGCTGTCTCTTGCTGAGCAAGCTGCGCTTGCAGCAGGTATTTCTACAGACTGGCAGGACCTGATATACCAGCAGGGATTTGTTACAAGTCACCAGTTAGGTCTTGCCGGCGGTACTGAAGGAACGCAATTTGGATTAAGCGGGGGTTATTATAAAGAAACCGGAATCATTCCTAACCAGGACTATGAAAGATATTCTTTGCGTGCCACCATAGATCACCAGATAAGCCGCCGAATAAAATTTGGGCTTAATACCTTAAATACTTTGTCGTATTCTAACACTCCCGGAGGCGGAGGTGTTACGAGTGGACTGGTAAGAC
>JAHEZF010000284.1:1688-3077 GCA_023251215.1 Sphingobacteriales bacterium
CGATGGAACTGTCAATATGCAGCCGCAGTTTGGTTCCATTGACGCTGCTACCATCAGCCCGTTAACTCTTAAAACCAAAGCCAGTTCTATCCTGGCAAGAAACAGAAGAATAAGAACCTTTAATAGTTTATTTGCCGAAATAAAAATCATTGAAGGCCTTAAGTACAGGCTTAATTTGGGGCTTGATTACAGGCAGGATGCAGGAAGCGGGTATAACGGGCCTTCAACATGGACCAATACTAATACTTCACAAGCCGGATCCAACGCAAGTGTGAACAATGCTGAAAATTGGAACTATACAATTGAAAACCTGTTGATGTATGAAAGAACGTTCATAGAAAAACACAAAATTGGTTTCACCGGACTGTACAGTCTACAAAAAGATCATAACCAGAGCAGCAGCTTTAACGCCACAGGTGTTCCGGCTGATTATATATTGAATTCCAACTTTGCGCTTGCTAATACTGTTACTGCAAATAATGGCGGCTTTTCAGAAAGAGGCCTGATATCTTATATGGCGCGGTTGAATTATGGCTTTGATAACCGTTATCTTTTAACAGCCACTGTAAGAACTGACGGAGCTTCAACGCTGTCTCCGGGAAACCAGTATTTCACTTACCCTGCCTTTTCAATGGGGTGGAATGTTGCCAATGAAAAATTCATGGATAATATTTCTTTCCTTTCCAATCTTAAATTAAGAGGCGGCTGGGGCAAAACTTCCAACCAGGGAGTTCCTCCTTATGCAACATTAGGGTTGCTCAGTACCAGTACCTACAACTTTGGACAAGGGGCACAGGGACAACAGCCTGCCTATACTGTAACTACTCTTGCCAATAAGGGACTGAAATGGCAATCAACATCGCAATGGAATATTGGGTTAGATTTTGGTGTACTGAAAAGCCGGCTTACCGGTACTATTGATATTTATGAACAGCGGACCAAGGATATTCTTTTGGATTTTAATTTACCTCAGAGTAATGGTGCAGGCAGCACCCGTAAAAACCTGGGCAAAACAAAAGGCAATGGACTTGAGATCAACTTAAGCAGTATCAATTTTCAAAGCAAGAACGGGGTGACTTGGACCACCGATCTGAATTTTTATTTTAACAGGGAAAAAATTATACAACTTCAAACTCCATCCGTTCTTGCTGATATAAGTAATGGATGGTTTATCGGACAACCTCTGACTGTTATCTATGACCTGAAAAAAATTGGTATCTGGCAATTAGAGGATTCAATTAAAGGTATAATAGCCCAGCAAACATCGCCGGTGCAGTATCCGGGGCAGATAAGGATCGAGGATTTAAATGGTGATAAAAAGATTGATGCCAATGACCGGCAGATTTTGGGAAACTTCCAGCCAAAATGGGAAGGTGGCATGACCAACAG
>JAHEZF010000285.1 GCA_023251215.1 Sphingobacteriales bacterium
TAAACAGTAACTTTTACACGTAAACCATCAAACAAAAACAAATGAAACTGCTTAGTAAGACTTTTCAATTATTGCTATTTGCTCCTTTTTATTGTTGCGCCCAGACTGCAACTGATTCTGCATCATCAGTAGGATCTCCTTATTTTAAAATCAACGGATCAAAGACTTTTTGGATGGGCGCCAATTACAGGAAAGAATGGAAAACTCCGATCAAAGCTCCGGTCATTAACCTTGCTACGGAGCATGGAGGATTAACCCCTGTAAAGAGGGGCGGCGGTAAGCAAACAAAATCATTGCGCCTTGAAGATCCCAGTGGTCGGGAATATACTTTTCGTTCCATACAAAAATTCATCACCAGCAAAACTCTGCCACTTGATCTGCAAAGTGAAGCTGCGGAAGACCTGGTAGCAGATGGGGTATCGGCATCTTATCCGTATGCGTCATTATCTATACCCTTATTGGCTAAAGCAGCAGGTATTCCTTATACAAAAGTCAAGTTGGTATATATTCCCGATGACCCGAAGTTGGGAGAGTTCAGGAAAGATTTTGCCAATATGCTGGCACTTTTTGAAGAAAGATTACCTGATTCTGCAAAGAAGGCATATGATACAGATGAAGTAGCAGAAAAATTGCAGGATGATAATGATAATGAAGTGGATCAACCGGCTTTACTGCAGATAAGGATACTGGATATGTTTGTTATGGACCTTGACAGGCATGAAGGACAGTGGACATGGGGGGCTTACGAAAAAGAAAAGGGAAAAGTTTATTATCCGATTGCAAAAGATCGTGACCAGGCATTTTATACTAATCAGGGATTATTGCCCGGTATAGTAAAATGGCCCTGGTTAGTACCGCAACTGGAAGGATTTAAAGCCAAAGCAAAAAATATCAACCGATTTAATTTTGCTGCCCGTAATGTAGACCGGTTTTTTTTAAATCAGCTTAGTGAACAGGATTGGAGACAGGCCGTAGGTAATTTTCTTCCCAAAATGACAGATGAGGTGATTGAAATGGCATTGGCCCTGCAGCCGGCCGAAATAAAATCTATTTCCGCAAATAAGATCATTCAGAATTTAAAAGAACGCCGGAAGTACCTAACTGATGAAGTAATGCAATACTACCGGTTTCTTTCGGAGATTGTCAGCATTTCCGGCAGCGATAAAAAAGAAATGTTTGATATTACACGGAACCAGGACGGTTCAGTATTGGTGCAGGTGCATAAGATAACCAAGGGAGGAGAAAAGTCAGTAAAAATGTATGAAAGAACATTTGATCCTAAGGATACAAAAGAACTACGGCTGTATGGCATGGGCGGGGATGATCAATTTGAAGTGAAAGGAAATGAAAGCAAGATCAAGATCCGGATGATTGGTGGCGCCGGCAATGATATTTTTGAAAACACTGCATCTTCCGGCGATGGAGGAATAGTTTATGACCTTGGAAAAGAAAATAATAAACTAACCGGGCGGTTTCGTAATAAAATGGCAAATGATACAGCCGTTAATTCTTATGCAAGATTGTATTATAAATACAACCAGGTCATCCCGTTTATTTCTGCTAATTACAATAGGGATGATGGCTTATACCTGGGAGCATCAGTAAAAATTGTACATCATGGTTTTCGTAAAACACCTTATAAGACCATGCACCAACTGATGATTAACCATGCATTATCCACCGGATCCTTTAATTTTCGTTATTATTCTGAGTTCATCAGCTTATTTGCTAAAAATGCCGACTTGTTATTTGATGCAGACATTAAAGCGCCTAACAACACCACTAATTTTTTTGGATATGGCGCCAGCTCAATTTATAATAAAACAAAACCCGGGAAGTTTAAATATTACAGGGCACGGTATAACCTTGGCGATGTATCGCTGTTGCTTCGGCATAACTTTTCATCCAAAGTGGTCATGACTCTTGGCCCCACATTCCAGTTCTATTCACTGGATTCCACTGATAACAAAAACCGTAATATATTACTGACAAATACAAATGGATTAGACCCTAATACTTTATTTGCCAAACAATCATATTTTGGCGCCAGGTTTTCTATTGATGTGGATACAAGAGATAATAAAGTGCTTCCTGCAAAAGGTGTTGTATGGCAAAATGGTCTTCGTTATTTATCGGGATTGAATAATACCAGTAATAATGTGACCCTGGTTAATTCTGAATTTACTTTTTTTATCAGCCTGGTACCTAAAAGAATGGTACTGGCTAACCGGATAGGAGCCGGTCACACATTTAACAAATTTGAATTTTACCAGGCACAGTACCTGGGCAGCGATGATGATTTAAGAGGATACCGGAAATACAGGTTTGCGGGCAGATCCAAATTATTTAATAATGCAGAACTCCGCATCAGGGTGGCTAATTTCAAAACATACCTGTTTCCTGCAGCTTTTGGATTGCTTGGTTTTTTTGATACCGGGAGAATATGGGCAGATAATGATAACAGCAGCAAGTGGCTGAGTGGATATGGTGCAGGTTTTTGGGTTTCGCCGTTGAGGAGGTTAGTACTTACATTTACATACGCAGCCTCCAAAGAAGATAAAATGCCGCTGATTGGAGTAGGTTGGAAATTTTAAATGATAGTGAATCAAAAACTGAGATTGATCTTCGAACCAATAGTAAAATTGAACAGCTGTTCTTCTTTGGAGAAGCCAATGGTTGCTGACAGCAGGAACAATTTAAACGGAATAAAATAAACCCCGCCTCCGTAAGCGTAATGCCATGTATGGGATGTTTCGCCTTTCAACCACACTCTGCCGGTTTCGTTAAAACCGATAAGTCCCAGAGTCCCGGGTAATATGTAGGCTTTTATATCTGCTAATTTTAAACGCAATTCCAGGCTGCCATAAGCAACAGAGCTTCCCGCAAAACGATTTTTGCGAAATCCTCTCAAATAGTTATTCGATCCTAAAGTCAAAGCATGAAAATATTCAGGTTTATCATTGAAAATATGTCCTGCTCCCAACTGAATAACAGCAATCAACCGGGTGGGTTCATTCTGGCTGACATAAATTTTCATGTCTGACTGAAGACAGGTAATATTTTGGCTTGTTTTTGA
>JAHEZF010000053.1 GCA_023251215.1 Sphingobacteriales bacterium
AATCTTCAAAGATCCCAACTGATGTTACCGAAGATGTGATCCGCAATTATGCTTTGAAAAATGATTTGGTGGATGTAAAGGTGTGTGCAGTGAGTGAGGTGTGGAGTGGGTTGAAATTGGTTGTGCCATTAGCCAAACGATAGTATTTTTGTATTTCATCAAATACAACAGTTGGTTGTGTTATGACGGATCCCGGAAACATATCTATAAAGGATTACAGCTACTCTCTCCCCGAAGAAAGAATTGCCAAATACCCATTGCCGGAAAGAGATGCTTCCAAACTTCTTATTTATAAAGAAGGAAAGATAGAAGAAGATACTTACAAAAACATTACTGATCACATTCCGGAAAACTCGTTGTTTGTTTTCAATAATACCAAAGTAGTAGAGGCAAGATTATTATTTCAAAAACCAACCGGTGGCATTATCGAAATATTTTGCCTGGAACCACATGAACAATATGCAGATATTACAACTGCCATGTTGCAAAAGGAGAAAGTGTTGTGGCAATGTCTCGTTGGAGGTGTTTCCAAATGGAAACAGGGGCAGGTATTGGAAAAGAAAGTTATGCCCGGTAAAAAGGAAATAATATTGCATGCAAGCTATATTGAAAAAAGGCCAGGTTCTTTTGTTATAGAATTATCCTGGTCGCCTGTGGAACTAAGCTTTGCTGACGTTTTGCATTATACAGGAGCAGTTCCTCTTCCACCTTATATTAAAAGAGCTGTGGAAAAAACAGATTCCGAAAGATACCAAACTATATATGCCCATTTTGAAGGTTCAGTAGCTGCCCCTACCGCTGGCTTACATTTTACAGAATCCATTTTTAAAAAGTTGAAAATAAAAAATATTCAAAAAGATTTTGTTACGCTGCATGTCGGGGCCGGAACTTTTAAGCCAGTAAAAACCGAAACCATTCATGAACATGAAATGCATGCAGAATTTATTGACGTGTCAAGAAGCACAATTGAAAACATTCTCCAGAATCTTAATAACAACATTATTGCTATTGGTACTACTTCGCTCCGCACTATTGAAAGCTTATACTGGATAGGAGTAAAAATGTTATTGTCAAATAGTGACGTTCAGCCAGCCAGCCAGTCAGGATCAATAAATTCAAAAATTTCAGAACTTTTACAGTGGGAAGCCTATGAGCTGGCCAAATATAACATTCCCGTTACAGAAGCATTACAATTCCTGCTTCATTGGATGAATGATAACAAGCTTGAAAAATTACTCACCAAAACACAAATCATTATTGTCCCGGGTTATCAATTCAAAATTGTAAATGCACTTGTTACTAATTTTCATCAGCCCCAATCCACTTTATTGTTAATAGTGTCTGCTTTTACCGGTGAAGATTGGAAAAAGGTATATGAGTATGCTTTGAAAAATGATTTCCGTTTTCTCAGCTATGGAGACGGAAGCTTATTATGGTCAAAAGAAGATTAGGCTTTCTTTAATGGCAATTCAATGGTGAAAGCACTTCCTTTTCCCAAAGTACTATCTGCTTTTATTTCCCCTCCATGCGCCTCTACCATGGTTTTCACATAGCTTAATCCAAGCCCAAATCCCTTTACATTATGAATATTTCCGGTGTGAGCCCTGTAAAAACGTTCGAAGATTCGTTTTAATGTCTCCCGGCTCATCCCTATGCCATTATCTTCTATCCGCAATACAAAATTCTTCCCATCTGAATTAGTAATAAGTTTAACGCATGGCGGCACATCGTCTTTGGAGTATTTTACGGCATTATCTACCAGGTTATTTACCAGGTTTGAGAAATGTACTTCATCACCTTTGATAAGGTCGTTACCCGCATTCAATAGAAATTCAATCTTCCCTTTTTTCTCCTGTAGCTGCAATGAAAAATTATCAACCACATCTTTTATTATTTCATGAACATGGATGGGTTTTAAATTCAGTTCGGCTTCCTGTTTTTCCAGTTGTGATGCTTTCAAAATGGTCTCTACCTGGCGGTTCATCCGTTGGTTCTCTTCCTTAATGATGCTGCTGAAATATCCCATTTTATCCCTGTCCACAATCACTTTTTCATTACGCAATGCATCAACTGCCAGTGAAATAGTGGCAATAGGTGTTTTGAATTCATGCGTCATATTATTGATAAAATCGTTTTTGATCTTGGCCAGTTTTTTCTGGCGCAACATGGTACGAAGTGTAAGATAAAAAGCACATATAATTATAATGGTAAAGATGATAGCCGTAGCAAACCGCCAGCGTAAAGACTGTAATGCAAAACTTGGATAGTTCAATGCAACAACCGTCAGCGTTTCGTCCATGGCAATATTTTCTGCAGCAGAACCACTGGGTGTAATGATAAGAGCACCTTGTGAATAATTATTAACCGTATCATCATAGACCTTTGAAAAATTAGCCGATTCTCTTTCCGAGGTTCCCAACAGGTTAGTACGGGGATCTATAATAGCCAGGTCAAATTCAAAATTCATTTTTTCCAGTCCTACCGTCTTAAATGCAATCCTGATTTTTTCCTGCAATTGCTGAACGGTAAACTTTCTTCCGATTGTTTGTGGCCGCAAAAAATCAATCGGAAAATCATCGGGAAAAATATTCCCCCCCGATGCAACTGAACGGTTAACAGATAAATTACCTTTTTCCCTGGAAAGTTCAGCACCCACAATGTTTACTGCCTTGTCTACTTTTTCTTTGATCTGTTCCTCTCTCAGCAGTACCATGTTGTTAAGCCATGACAACTGGAGCATAATAATTCCGATCAGCGAAAGGCTTACTAAAATGATTATGATGGTAAAAATGCGTTTCACAAGTACAATTCCTATTTCAACGTAAGTTAAAAGGTTTTTCACAAGCACCTGGCTCCGCCGGGTAGTAACCGGCAAAAATACTACCCGGATCCGGCATTGACAGTATTCAATAAATAAGATACCATAAATTTTAACGTGGTTTTAGAATAACAAGACAACTTTTAAATGGTACCCGGTGATTGATTTTTCAACCATTTTTTTAAAATTAGTTTTTTGATGCTAAATTGAAGTATGATTGACCCTGCTCCCGGTATATTACTGATTGCGGATCCTTTTCTGAAAGACCCCAACTTTTTGCGAACAGTTGTGTTTTTGTGTGAGCATAAAGATGAAGGCAGTTTTGGTTTTGTATTGAACCGTAAATACGAAAACACACTAAATGAGTTGATCCCCGGCCTGGAAGGTCATCAGTTGCCTGTTTATTATGGCGGACCGGTACAAATGGATACCATTCATTTTCTTCATCAATATCCCGCTGAAATTCCCGGCGGGCAGGAAGTAATTAATGGAGTGTACTGGGGTGGTGATTTTGAAGCAGTGATTAACATGATAAAAAATGAAGAAATTGATTTCAACAAGATCCGTTTTTACATTGGTTACTCAGGATGGAGTACCGGACAGTTAGTTGATGAAATGAATGAAAAGACCTGGCTGACTGTAGTTGCTAACCGTAAGCTGGTCTTTCACCGGAACTTTGAAGAGATTTGGAAAGATTCACTCAAACACCTGGGTGGTGATTATGAGATCATGGCGAACTTTCCGATTGATCCACAATTAAACTAAAATAAAAAGCCCTCCCGATTAATCGGGAGGGTCATTCAACATGTTTTCAAGTCCCGGACCACCTGGTTTTTCTTCCAGTATCTTATTCTACAGGCAAAGCCCCTTCTACCAATACGGTTACTTTGTTGTTAAGTACCTCCACAAATCCGCTCTTGATATCAAAATATGCAAAATGATTTTGCTTGTCCTTTAAAACTTTCAGCCTTCCGGCTTTTAATGCACTTACCAGCGGAGCATGTTTTTCCAATACTTCAAAACTGCCGCTGATGCCCGGCATTTGTACGCCGTACACTTCGCCGCTATACAATTTTTTTTCAGGAGTGAGAATTTCTAAATTCATTGTTACTGGTTTCTTGTTTCTGGTAACTGGTTAACAAGCAACCAGCAACCAGTAACGGTTCAGCCTTATGTCTGCGCCAGTATCTTCTTTCCTTTCTCAATAGCATCATCAATACTGCCCACCAGGTTGAAAGCTGCTTCGGGATATTCATCCACTTCGCCATCCATGATCATATTAAAACCACGGATCGTTTCTTCAATCGGTACCATCAAACCTTTCAGACCTGTGAAAGCTTCTGCTACATGGAAAGGCTGGCTCAGGAAACGCTGCACACGACGGGCTCTTGATACAATCAATTTATCTTCATCACTCAATTCATCCATTCCAAGAATGGCGATAATATCCTGCAATTCTTTATACCGTTGTAAAGTTAATTTAACCCTGTTGGCGCAATCGTAATGAAGGTCACCAACAATTTTCGGCGTCAGGATGCGTGATGTTGAATCCAGCGGGTCAACTGCAGGATAGATACCAATGTCAGCGATCTTTCTTGACAACACGGTTGTTGCATCAAGGTGAGCAAACGTAGTAGCCGGTGCAGGGTCAGTCAGGTCATCCGCAGGCACATACACAGCCTGAACAGATGTGATGGAACCATTTTTTGTAGAAGTAATTCTTTCCTGCATAATTCCCATTTCTGTTGCGAGAGTTGGCTGATAACCCACAGCAGATGGCATACGACCCAGCAATGCCGATACTTCAGAACCCGCCTGAATGAAACGAAAGATATTATCAACGAAAAAAAGAATATCACGTCCCTTGCCTTGTCCGTCGCCATCACGATAATATTCTGCTACCGTCAAACCGCTTAATATCACTCTTGCTCTTGCACCGGGCGGTTCATTCATTTGCCCGAATACAAATGTTGCTTTTGATTCAGCCAGTTCTTTCATGTTCACTTTGCTCAGATCCCATCCGCTGTCTCTCATGCTATGCTTGAAACTGTCGCCATATTTCATAATGTCCGCCTCAATCATTTCACGCATCAGGTCATTTCCTTCACGGGTTCTCTCACCCACGCCTGCAAACACGGACACACCGGAATATACTTTTGCAATATTGTTGATCAGTTCCTGGATAATAACCGTTTTACCTACCCCGGCACCGCCAAACAAACCGATCTTACCACCTTTTGAATATGGTTCGATGAGATCAATAACTTTTATACCGGTGAACAACATTTCAGCAGAAGTACTAAGGCTCTCAAACATCGGTGGCATGCTGTGAATAGGACGACCCCCTTTTTTAGAAACTGCCGGCAAACCATCAATCGGATCACCGGTTACATTAAAAAGACGGCCCCTGATAACTTCGCCAACGGGCATTGCGATCGCAATACCAGTATCCACAACTTCCATTCCCCTTACCAGACCTTCAGTGCCATCCATCGCAATGCAACGAACGCTGTCTTCTCCAAGATGCTGCTGCACTTCCAGTACAAGGATATCACCATTTTCTCTTTTTAATTCCAATGCATTATAAATTTCGGGGAGTCGTGTGTCAAACTGAACGTCTATTACGGCGCCAATAACCTGTTTTACTTTTCCAACAATTGCCATAAACTTGTTTCCTGTTTTTAGTTGTTTGTTGTTAGTTGCTGGTCTCTTGTTTCTGGTTATTCAAAGTTGAAAAGCTATTACTGAAATCAAACTAGACGATTGCTAGCAATCAATAACATGAAACCAGCAACTTTTCAGGCCGCAAAGGTAAGGGTGCAGGGTGAAAATGGGAAATAGAAAAAGAGAAAAGAAAAATTTGTGGAAAAGAGATTTTTAACCGGCTTTCAGCTTTTCTAAACACCAATTGCTCTAAAAACCAAGTTATATCTTCTTTCGGATGATAAGCCCCAGCGAAGTCACTATAAATCTATCTACCTGTAATTTCAAATGCAACAGATTACGTAGGTTTTCCTTTTTTCACCTATTTCCTGAAATAATCTTGAGAAATTGTCCTGATTAAATGAATTTGTTCGTCATTACGGTATAAAAATTAATTTTAAATCAATAAAAAAACATCATGGAAAAGTTTATGCTTATTTTTCACGGCGGACAAAC
This sequence comes from Sphingobacteriales bacterium, assembly GCA_023251215.1. Taxonomy (GTDB): domain Bacteria; phylum Bacteroidota; class Bacteroidia; order Chitinophagales; family Chitinophagaceae; genus JAHEZF01. The sequence continues at coordinate 5,978 of JAHEZF010000053.1, forward strand.
GCATAATCAAAGCCCCGAACAAATGCAGGCACACATGAGTAAATGGATGGCCTGGATTGACAAACTGGCCAAAGCCGGTAAATATGTAACAGGTGAACCGCTGGTACCCGGTGGTAAACTTGTAAGTGGCCCCGGTGTCAAGACAGTAACTGACGGCCCTTACACCGAAGGAAAAGAAATAGTAGGTGGCTTTTTTATCATCAATGCTAATGATATAAATGAAGCGGTAGAAATTTCCAAAGAATGCCCTGATTTGGAATTGGGCACCAGTGTGCAGGTAAGACAGGTAATGAAAATAAATATGTAACTAAACAATGCTTCTATCTAAAGCAACAGAGGTTCCCTTTTATTTTAAAAAAACAATAATGACAAAAACACTTAACCACTTAGCACTCATTTTAAACCTGAATGAACGTTTATTTATTAATTCATTGGCAGGCGTTACTGATGAACAGGCAATACAACGCCTCAGCAGTCACAACAACCCTTTGAACTGGTTAGCCACACATACCACCTGGGCACGGTACAATATGTGCATGCTACTGGGAAAGCCCGGTAATAATCCATACAAGGGCATGTTTGAAGGATTTAAACCTTTTGATGAATCTATGCAATTTGACTCCCTGGAAAAGATTAAAGACGAATGGAAAAAAGCAAGTACACTTTTAAAGGAAGCACTGGAAACTGTAACAGATGAACATCTTGCTTCAGACGCTCCTTTTAAAAACCCAACTGGTGATTCTTCAATCGGCGGAACGATTGCCTTTTTGGCCCAGCACGAAAGTTATGACATCGGTCAGATGGCTTTACTGAAAAAATTTCTGACAAAAGAAGCTATGAGTTATAATTAAGCCTGAAATTATGGCAAGTATCAAACATTTATTTCACATTAATGCTTCTAAAGAAAAAGTTTATGAGGCGTTAACCACCATCAATGGATTATCCAACTGGTGGACTAAGCAAACAACCGGTGACATTAATGTTGGCGGAATTATTCAATTTCGCTTTGGTGAATTTGGAAACGATATGAAAGTTATAACATTAAAACCAAACGAAACAGTAACATGGGAATGTGTTGACGGTGCTCCTGATTGGATTGGAACTACTTTTACTTTTCAACTTGATACAAACGATGGTAAAACAAGAGTGCGGTTTGAACAGGCAGGTTGGAAAGAAGCAAACGATTTTTATGCAGGATGCAGTTTCAGCTGGGGCAGATATATGGAAAGCCTGCGCCAGTTATGTCAAACGGGCAAAGGCGAAGCGTTTGGCAGTGAGGGATACAGGAAATAATTTTTCATACCTTGTCCATCCCGATAGCTATCGGAATTAATGCTTCATTCGTAATCAGAGTATCACTAACTATAAAATCAAAAAAAATGACAAGCAAAGAAAATTCGCTCAACTGGTTTGAAATATCTGTAAAGGATATCAAACGGGCAAAAAAGTTTTACGAAACTATTTTCGGTATTAAAATGCAGGAAATGGAAATGATGGGAATGAAAATGGCATTCTTTCCATGGGAAGGCGGAAGCGGTAAAGCCAACGGCGGATTAGCGCAAAGTAAAATGCATAAGCCATCAAAGTCCGGAGTAAAAATTTATTTGAATGCCAATCCGGATTTATCAACAGTACTTGCCAAAGTAAAAAAAGCCGGAGGGTTAGTTACCATGCCTAAAACATCACTGGGGCCAAACGGGTTTATGGCTTTTTTTGTTGATACAGAAGGCAACTCTGTTGGACTACATTCAAACAAATAATTAATCAAAATTTCAGACAAAAATGAAAAAATTTATAGTAATTTATCATGCACCGAAAGATGCAATGGAGCAAACCGCCGGTATGTCAAAAGAAGACCAGGCCAAAGGAATGGAAGCCTGGATGACATGGGCAAAGAATTGCGGCGACAAATTAGTTGATTTAGGCTCTCCATTAATGAATGGTCAACAACTTATTCCTGGTGGCAAAAGCAAAGCCAGCGATAAGGGTGTTGCCGGTTATTCAGTTCTTCAGGCTGAATCGATGGAGCAGGCAAAGAAATTGCTTCAGGGCCATCCTCATTTAGCATGGAATGCCGACTGTTCAATCGAAGTGCATGAAACAATGCCATTGCCGGGTATGTAATTTTGTTTTAAAATAATCTTCGCATTTATTCTGAAGGGAAATTGGTTGGAAATATTTTTCAACCAATTTTTAGTTTATATTGGTAAAGAAATTTTATTTAAAAATGAGTACTGTAATTGAAAAATCAACTTTTGATTTTTTGAAAAGCCTTTCAAAAAATAATAACCGTGACTGGTTCAATAAAAACAAAGACCGTTACACCGCTGCTTATGAAAATATGATTGCCTTTGCTGATGCACTGCTCTCCGAAATGCGAAAGCATGATGCCTTAGAAACCCATTCAGGCAAAGACAGTCTTTTCCGCATTTACAGGGATGTACGTTTTTCAAAAGATAAATCGCCATATAAAACCTACTGGGCCGGGCATTTTAAAAGAGCTACAAAAAAATTAAGAGGCGGATATTATTTTCAGATAGGGCCAGGAGAATCGCTGGCAGCCGGTGGTTTTTTCAGCCCCAATCCTGGTGATTTAAAACGCATCCGGCAGGAAATTGATTTGAATTTTGCTGACTGGAAAAAATTATTATCAAAGAAAGTTATTTCAAAAACATTCGGCCTGTTGAAAGGAGAAAAACTAAGCTCAGCGCCAAGAGGTTTTGCAAAAGGCAGCCCCGGTATTGAATATATAAAGCACAAACAGTTTTACCTTGAACGAAAATTTACCAATATAGAAGTATTAAGCCCACAGTTCCTCAAAGAACTCAATCAAACTTTCAAAAACCTACGGC
>JAHEZF010000054.1:0-6504 GCA_023251215.1 Sphingobacteriales bacterium
ACCGGCAATTCAAAACTCAGCAAATAAAAAAAAAGAATATTAATAATGCCAAAAAGGATGGTGGTTAATGCAATGATCTTGTATCCTTCTTTGTGAATCGTCATCTGCTGCAGTTGAAAGACAAAGATAACAAAGGTTTATTCTGAAGGAATCTCTTCTGGAAAAGTATAAAGGTTCAAGAAGTATTTTTCATAAATAAATAAACATACAACCAAACAAACGGTATAGCCAGCAATAAGGAATCAAACCTGTCTAAAAAACCACCATGCCCGGGCATAAGGTTGCCACTGTCTTTTACATTGGCCATGCGTTTGAGTTTGGATTCGAGAAGATCGCCGAAGATACCAGCAATTGCAGATACCGCGGAAATTATTACTATCGTTTTTACATCAAAACTATATCCCCATGAAATCAGGGCTGAAATGATTATGGCAAGTGCTGCACCACCTATAGTACCTTCCCATGTTTTTTTAGGTGAAATCTTCGTTAGCGGCGTTTTACCAATCAGGGAACCAATCAGGTAAGCCATGGTATCATTTATCCAAATCGAAAAAATAATAATACAGGGTATAACTATCCTGTGCCATGGTGGATGATGGTCAAAGACATTCCCTTCTGTAATGAAAAAATCTTTTCTAAACCATATCATCAACCCCCAGCTCAATGAAATATACAGCAAGCCTAAAACTGAATAACCAATATTCTTCAGCCGGATATTTTTTGTAAACAGTAATTCAGTAATGGGCAAAAGAAAAACAAAGATCAGCCCCGTCCACCAGCCCAGCTCATGCAGTTTCAAACCGAACAGGTCGTAAGCATCGTTGGTAAAATAAAGCATGATGCACCAGCCTGCAATCATTACTCCATACTTATGAAAAGGAGTTATTTCCCCGTAGCTTTTATCAATTAATCCAACCAGTCTTTGGTATTCTATCCAGCAACCAAAATGAATAATGGAAAATAAAATGAAAAAAGTCCAGTGATTAATGAGCAAGCCAGCCAGCATCACTGCCGCAAACACAGCCGCAGTAATCGTTCTTGTTTTAAATATTTGCCAGTTAAATGTCATGCGGTGCTGTTTCTTTTTCCTCTTCGAACGCAAAAAGCCGGGATGATTCCTTTTGTGAAATATTCATTTTGTAAAACAGGTATAATAATGCAATCAGAACAGGCAAGGCAAAAATACCCATCCACGATGAGCTGTTTTCTGCAAGGACATCTTTTAAAGATTTACCCTGCATTTTATAAATATAAATAATGGTAAGTGCCAGAGCATTATTTAAAAAATGAGCTATGATATTAAGCCATATTCTTCCGGAATATTGGTAAAGTAACCCCAGCATCGTACCCAGGAAGAGCCGGGACAAAAATCCGTAATAAGAAAAATGAGCCAGGCTGAACAACAGGCTGACAACAATGATTGACAGCCACGGCATTTTAGTGGATCGGGTAAGAAAGTTTTGTAATCCGCCCCTGAACAATGCTTCTTCACACAAAGCCGGTAAAAATCCCATGACGACAAGTGCCAGGATATATTCTCCGGCGCTATTCAAACCAATAATGGCCTCTACCTGCCGGTTGTAATCATTTTCCAGTTTATCAAACTTAAGTCTCCATGATTCAGATATGGGGATACTCTCATTTACATAAGAAACAAAAGCTGAAACAAATAAAGCTGTACAAACTATTGCAAATACAAGGCCCACCTGTTTCCAGTTAATATACCCCGAAAAGCCCATTAACTGCAAAGGTTTCCTGTTCATCAAATATGCCGTCAAAACAGCCGGGATCAAAAAACCAACAACTGCAGTAATGATTTGAACAACCTTCAAAGCATTGCTGTTGGCGGGGTCTGCCGCGGCGGTCTCCATTTCTTCAATGCTTTTTCCAGTCATGCTGGTCCACACAGGTATGCTGATGAGTGAAGTAAGAAACAGTCCGGCCACAGCAAAACCAATCAGCATAAAAAATCCGGCCGTATAGGAAATTCCTTTTGAATTATTATCGTACATGAATTTCAGCGATTAAACTGTAATTTTGGAGGTTCAAAAGTAGCCATCAATTAATAATTATTAATTAATAATTATTAATTGAAATTGAGAATGTATGATCAAAATTGGAAACATACAATTACCCGACTTTCCTTTGCTCCTCGCTCCTATGGAGGATGTAAGTGATCCGCCTTTCCGTGCCGTATGCAAGGACAATGGCGCCGACCTGATGTACACAGAATTTATTTCATCAGAAGGATTGATAAGAGATGCCATAAAGAGCCGGAAGAAGTTAGACATCTTTGAATACGAAAGACCGGTTGGCATACAAATTTTTGGCGGTGATGAAGAAAGCCTTTCATTAGCCGCAAAAATTGTAGAAGCTACCAATCCTGATCTGCTGGACATAAACTTTGGCTGCCCTGTAAAAAAAGTGGCACTTCGCGGCGCCGGCGCCGGTGTGCTTAAAGATATTGACCTGATGGTCCGGCTGACATCTGCCGTTGTAAGATCAACTTCATTGCCGGTTACTGTAAAAACAAGACTGGGTTGGGATGACCATACAAAGAATATTGAAGAAGTAGCTGAACGTTTGCAGGACGTTGGCATCAAAGCATTGGCCATTCATGGACGTACCCGCACACAAATGTATAAAGGCGAAGCCGACTGGACGCTGATCGGCAAAGTGAAAAATAATCCACGCATCAGTATCCCGATTTTTGGAAACGGTGATATTGAAAGCCCGGAAAAAGCGTTGGAATATAAAAACCGCTATGCTGTGGATGGCATCATGCTGGGCCGTGCAGCAATCGGTTACCCGTGGATATTTAATGAAATAAAATATTTTATGAAGACCGGAAAACATTTACCTGCACCCACCATTGAAGAAAGAGTGAATGTAATTCGCAGGCATTTGCATAAAAGTGTGGAATGGAAAAATCCTGTTGTAGGCATCAATGAAATGCGCCGGCATTATGCCAATTACCTGAAAGGCCTCCCCAATATTAAGGAATACCGCAACCGGTTGGTAACATTAAAAACAACAGAAGAAATAGACGAAGTGCTGAATGAGATCATTATGACCTATTCGGGGTTCCGGTTTGAAAAAACCGTGATTGAATTAGTAAACTACCACGAAAAATGCGCCGTATAACAGCAAAGGATAAATCCCCCTGGCCGCAAAGAGCATAATGTTGCAACCCCGATATTCCCTGTGTTGAATCATTTTTTATTAACGGCATCCACTACATCTTTACTTTGGGGTGAAATAGATGAACCAAAATAATTGGTCAATATCCCCTGTTCATTCACCAGGTATTTGGTAAAATTCCAGGATGGGGGTTTGTTGTTCCAGCCGTTTCGTGTGGAATCGGTCAGCCATTTGAATACATCGTTCTGCAAGTCGTTTTTTATCACAACGGTTTTTTTCATAAGCGGAAATGTAACTCCGTAATTGAGTTTGCAGAATTGTGCAATGTCTTCATCGGTTCCTTTTTCTTGTTGTTTAAAATCATTGGCCGGGAACCCGATGACTGTTAAATGATCTTTATTTTCATCATACAGTTTTTGCAGGTCATCATATTGATTGGTGTAGCCACAATCGCTGGCTGTATTTACCAGCAATACTTTTTTACCTTCCAATGTTGCAAAGTCCAGGTCAGCGCCATTATTCAATATTGCTTTTAAGGAATAAAAAGAAACGGGAGGTTGTTTTTGTTGATTGATAAGTTCTGTTACGTTTTTGCCCCGCATTTTCGCATACCACATCCATGCAGGGTAAACGGCTTTTAATATTTTTTGACGTATGGTCATGTTTTTTGAATTACGGTTAACGATCATTACATAGCCGGCAAATGCTAAAAGCAACATAAAAATAACCAGTAAAAAATTTTTTATTCTTTTCATCTGATCACCCATTTAAACAATTTCAGTTTCCCTTTGAATGGCGGATACTTGATATCCGGATCGAACCAGGTCGGTGTTTTCATCACCGCTCTTTTATGGCTGAATGTTTCAAAAGAATATTTGCCATGATAACAACCCATGCCGCTGAAGCCCCTGCCGCCAAAAGGCAGATGATGATTGGTTAAATGCCAGCTTGAATTATTGACACAACTGCCCCCGGCAGGAACAGCCTTCAACCATTCATTTTCTTTTTTATTGCTTGATGTGTAGATATAAAGTGATAAAGGATTGGGATGTCTGTCAATGACCGCTTTTGCTTCTTCCGTTGTAGTAAACGGAATAATGGGTAAAAGCGGCCCGAATATCTCATCTTTCATCACCGGTGCATCTGATGAAACATTGGTGATGATGGTTGGCTCAATGAATAGTTTTTCTTTATTTGTTCTTCCCCCATGAACTATTGTACCATTTGACAAATATCCGGTAATGCGGTTGAATTGTCTTTCGTTAATGATCTTGCCGTAATTATAACTTTCCTCTGGTTTATCGCTAAAGAATTTCTGTATAGTTTCCTTCAAAGCCGTTATTAATTTATCTTTCACCGAAGCATGCACCAGTAAATAATCAGGCGCCACACACATTTGCCCGGCATTGGAAAACTTGGTCATGGCAATACGCCGGGCTGCCACTTTAATGTTTGCATCACTTTCTACAATACAGGGGCTTTTTCCTCCCAGTTCCAGTGTAACCGGAACTAAACGTTCTGCCGCCATTTTATAAATTATCTTACCCACTGTAGTGCTGCCGGTATAAAAAACATGACCGAATGTAAAATTGTTCATCATTTCCGGGATCACTGTTGCTCCATCGCCCTGTATATACAAAATATATTCTTTGGAAAAAACATCTTCAATGATCTTCTTCATTACCGCATCGGTAGCAGGAGCAAATTCGCTTGGTTTAAGCACTATGCAGTTGCCGGCGGCCATTGCTCCAATCAACGGATTGATGAGTAATTGGAATGGGTAATTCCATGGGCCAACTATCAGCACCACGCCTAAGGGTTCTTTTAAAATCTTACTGCCCGAGGGAAGATTGAGCAGGTTTGTTCCTGCCTGTTCAGGAGCCATCCAGTTGCGAAGATTTTTTAATGCAGCATTCAGTTCGGCTATCACCATGCCTGTTTCCGTAACCCAGCTTTCTTCGGGGCTTTTTTTCAGATCGCTGTACAAAGCATCATACAGGTCATGTTCATGATTCAAAACAGATGCTTTCAGATTTTTTAGTTGTTCCCTGCGAAAAGAATAAGATTGGGTTGCCCCGCTGTTGAAATAACGCTGCAATTTTTCCAGGCTGGTTATATCTGCCATTAATTCTAATTTTATACCAAGTTAGGCAAAACCTCCCCATAATGACCGACGAATACTATATGATGCAGGCCATCAAGGAAGCCAAAAAAGCATTTGAAGACGGAGAAGTACCCGTAGGAGCTGTTGTAGTGATGAAGGAGAAGGTCATTGCCAGGGGTCATAATATGGTGGAAAAACTGAATGACCCCACTGCTCATGCTGAAATGATAGCCCTGACATCAGCTTTCAATTTATTCGGCAGCAAATACTTGCCGGAAGCAATTTTATATGTTACGGTGGAACCCTGCTTCATGTGTGCCGGAGCTATTTACTGGAGTAAGATCGGTAAAATTGTTTATGGCGCTGACGATGAAAAGAATGGTTACAAAAAAATTGCAGGAGCCAACTGGCCCTTTCATCCAAAAACCGAATTGATAAGAGGTGTATTGAAAGATGATTGTGCCAAACTGATAAAAGATTTTTTTAAAGGTAAAAGATAAAATCATGGAAAAAACAACCAAAGCCGTAGCTATACATCCACGCAGCGGAAGGGAAATGAAAATAGACGAATCTATTTATAAGCCATTTAAAAATGCAATTATCCAAAGCCTGAAAAAAAGTAAAGGAAAAACATATACTGAGCTGAATGATGATGTAACAAAAATCATCCATAAAAAATTACCTGGCTTTAAAAAATCAATCTCATGGTACACCATTTCCGTCCGACTGGACCTTGAAACAAGAGGCATTGTAGAAACGTTCACCGAAAAAGGAAAGAAACTGAACAGACTGAAATCCCGATAGCTATCGGGAGATTTGCGAAATAAGAAACAATTCATCTTACCTGGCATTTATTTCAACACTTGCATCTTAAATTTGTTGTTCTTTAAAATAATTAATTCACTTCCCTGTTTATATCACCCCTTCAGGGGACGGGGGCAAACATTTTATAGTTATGGCATTTACATTACCGGCTCTTCCTTATGCGCATGATGCACTGGAACCGCATATTGACACCCTGACCATGCAGATACATCATGGCAAACATCACCAGGCTTATGTTGACAATCTGAACAAAGCCATTACCGGCACACCTAATGAACATAAATCATTGGAAGAATTAGTGGCTGTTGCAGGATCTATCTCGCCTGCCGTACGCAATAATGGTGGTGGCCACTGGAACCATAGTTTCTTTTGGGAAAGTTTATCGCCCAATAGTAGCGGCATTCCATCAGGGAAACTCGCCGATGCTATCAACC
>JAHEZF010000054.1:6514-8818 GCA_023251215.1 Sphingobacteriales bacterium
GGTTCATATGACGAATTCAAAACAAAATTTGCGGCAGCAGGTATGGGTCGTTTTGGCAGCGGCTGGGCCTGGCTCATTATTAAGGATAGCAAACTGGAAATTAGTTCCACTCCAAACCAGGATAATCCCCTGATGGATGTTGCCGAATCAAAAGGTACTCCTGTATTGGGAGTAGATGTATGGGAACATGCATACTACCTGAAGTACCAGAACCGGAGAGCAGAATACCTTGCTGCATTCTGGAATATTATTAACTGGAAGAAAGTAGAAGAAAGATACCCCTAAATCCCCTAAAGGGGACTTTTGAAAAGTCTTTATTATTGAACCGCTCTGATTTATTGGGGCGGTTTTTTATTTTAGCGAAATATTGGTATATGCCTATTTCTAAAAAAAATTGATGCCGATTATTTCGGAAAGGAATAAACTCCCCTTTAGGGGATGGGGGTTATGGCACCGGATCATACCCACTGCCGCCCCAGGGATGACATCTGCCGATTCTTTTGATCGCAAGCCACATTCCTTTTACTACTCCATATTTCTTCAATGCTTCAGCAGCATAGTGTGAGCAGGTCGGTGTGTACCTGCATTTAGGACCGATCCATGGCGAAATGATCCACTGATACAACTTTATCAGTAAAATAAACGGCAGGCTTACTATGCGGAGTATTATTTTCACGTTACTTCATCCAACATTTTTCCAGCTTATTTAAAATTATTGTCATCTTACTATATACTTCTTTATATCCGGGTAATTCTTTACCGGTATAAATAATAAAAACATTCAAGCCGGATTTTTTTTCTTTTAACTTTTTCTGCAAGATTATTTTTTGTACCCGCCAGGCTTCTTTTGTCAGTCTCTTGATCCTGTTGCGGTCAACTGCCCTCTTAAAATTTTTGGTGCTGACCCCTGCACCAAATTTTAACGGCGGAGTTCTCTGTTCATTAAAGAGATAGTGAACACGGTAAGGTTCCACTTTAAATTTTTTTCCTTCATTGAATAATTGTTCAATACTTTTCCGGCTCTTCAGCCGTTCATTTTTTCCAAGTGTAAATTGTTTAGCCATTACAGTACAAAAATAAAGCAGCTTCCCTAAGTAACGGGAAGCTGCTTAAAAATCTAACCCATCCTTTTCACCGGGGCTGGAATTATTTTAACTTTCTTTCATCGGAAACCGTCAGTTTCCTGCGGCCTTTTGCACGACGGCTGGCCAGTACTTTGCGGCCTTTGGCAGTTTGCATACGTTTACGAAAGCCATGCACGGTTTTACGGCGTTTACGATGTGGTTGAAATGTACGTTTCATTGTTTTAGTCTTTTTTCACTGTTTCTCCTCCTTATCCCCGCCTGTGGCGGAATGAAAGGAGGGCAAAGGTAAGGGTTGAACTTTAGATTTCAGATTTTACCTGAATCGTTGAAAAAAAATTTTGGCCGGTCAACCGGAGATTACGGGATTTTTTTAAGTTTCAGCAACTTTTATTTAATAGTCTCTAAATCAACATGGCGGGATTTAACCGGCTTGCCAAAAAATATTGTGGCGTGGCTGTCAAAATCCTGGATGGAGTCAGTGGTATAAAAAAATCTCTGGCTGTTGCGGCTGCATTGACTTTCAATTTCCGGGTGACGGCGTAAATAATTTTCCAGGCTTTGAGCTACAATTTCTCCCTGCGAGATCAGCTTTACTCCAACGGGCAGGTATTCTTCGATCTTTTCTTTTAATAAAGGATAATGCGTACAGGCCAGAAGAAGAACATCAATGTTTTCTCCTTTCTCAAAAATATTATGGATATTTTTTTTTACAAAGTAATCGGCTCCGTGATTTTGATGCTCGTTGTTTTCTACCAATGCCACCCACATTGGGCAGGCTTCCTGGAAAACTTTTACATCCGGGAAAAATTTTTCAATTTCAATCGGGTAAGAATTGGATGCCACCGTTCCCTGTGTTGCCAGGATGCCCACACTTTTTGTTTCTGAATAGCTACCGATTGTTTCAGTAGTTGGTCTTATTACTCCTAATACTCTTTTCCCCGGTGCAATTTTTTCAAGATCCTTTTGTTGAATAGTTCTTAAAGCTTTTGCAGAAGAGGTATTGCATGCCAGTATCACCAAAGAGCAACCCTGTTCAAAAAACCACTTCACACATTGCAGGCTGTATTGATAAACCGTTTCAAAGGACCTGCTACCGTAAGGCGCCCGGGCATTGTCGCCAAGATATAAATAATCGAATTGAGGAAGCTTGTTGATGATCTCTTTCAGCACTGTCAACCCGCCATAACCCGAATCAAAAACACCGATAGGATTTTGTAAG
>JAHEZF010000286.1 GCA_023251215.1 Sphingobacteriales bacterium
TACCATGAATGATGTGAACAGCGCCGAATACTCAGTCTGACTATCAATGTTGTCTTGTTTTTTCATTCATCACACGCAATCGCTGACAAAGGATTTTTATAAAACCCTTTGCTACTTCAGGTCTTTCATCCAGCAGTTCATAAAAGGGCTCCTGTTCAATTCTAAACAGAACGCAATCTGTCTCTGCAGTGGCGCTGGCCGATCGTGTATCTGCATCGAGTAAGGAGAGCTCTCCAAACACTTCTTTTTCTTTTAATATAGCCAGCGTGGTGTCGCCTTTATGTATTCTGATATTTCCTTCTTCAATTATATACATACAATCACCGGTTTCACCTTCTTTGAAAATTACGATTCCCTGTTCATACTGTTTTTCCTTCATCAAAGGAGCAAGGTCGGCAAGAATATTCTCAGGTGTATCTTTAAAAAGATTCAGCGATTTTAATACCAGCACTTTTTCAATTAATAATAACCTGTTTGGTTCCATAATTCATAAATAAACATTTCACTGTGCATACAGCGCTGTTTCTTTTAAGAGCATGTTTTCAGAATGAGTGAATTTTTTTATCAACCCCGGTTTTATTTCTGTATCTGTCTTTTTTGACACATACATTGTGCAGGCCTTGGTCCACGCAGTGTAGAGTATTGGCTTTTCTTCCAAAATTTTTGATAATATATCCCGTGCCTGCAAAATTTTACCAGCCGGTAAAAAATTTTTTAAAGAATTGCTGCGGTATTCAATGTCTGCAGGCTCATATAATTTATTGAAAGGCATGGCCAGTTCTTTCTTTACCGTCATTTCAATTACCTCCATAGCATTGGCAACATTCTCTTTCTTTTTCATGTCAAGCCCTTGTTTTATTTTAAATGCTTTTTCATGATCATAAAGACAGCCGAACAGGCAGATCAATATATTCCTGATCTCAATTAACTCAATATTAAGTGAGCTGTTGATGAGTGAATAATTTTCATTCCTTTCAAGACGGGCTTGCATATGGAGAAGTTCCGTGCCATAGGTTAAATATGCAAATGCTATCTCTTCAAACTTTTTCTGGGTTTCCGGAGTTACTTTATAATGACTCCGGTGCAGCGCTTTCACTATCATACCTGAATCTTTTGGGTTTTGTTCCAGCAACCTCAAAAGTGATCTTTGCGCCTTGTCTCCGCCAATTTTTCCAAGTACGTTCATTAATCTTTCTTTTAATAAAGGGTTGTAATCAGTATCGGAAAGATGCTGAACTATGACTGGTATTGATTTTTCCCCGGCTGACTGCAATGCTGCGGCTACGTGTAAAGGATGTTCTTTAAAATATAGCATTGCCTTTTCAAGTAAACCTGGGCTTGCCGCCTGGCCGATTGTTTTAAATGCTGCTAATTTGAGGTTATGATCATCAACAGTAAAAAAATAGCCAGTGTCCGGATGGCAATAGACATCTTTCACTTCCGCAATTATTTGCAATGCAGTTTGCTTGTCCCTGTTGTGATCTGATTGAATTAGTTTATCAACCATTTCTTCAGCCTGTTGCCTGTTTTCTTTTCCGGAACTCCTGAACATACCTGTTAATGCGGCAGTTCGTATGGCCGGGTCGTGGTGATGCAAATAATGTTTTTGATGATGATGTTGTTCATTTTCTTGTTTGCAGAGTGCCTGCACTGCAAGAGTCTGTATTTCTTTATTACTATCATGATCTGCCAGTAATTTTAATTTCTCCTCGGCGCCTTTGATATTCCTGTTTTGAATTAGTAAAAGCGTTACTTTTCTAATATTAACGGATGAATGATCAAGAAGTTTAATAATTATTTCCTTGCTGCTGCTGCTAACCTGGCTATTCAGCATTTGTAAAATGTTTATGATCTCGGACTCGTTACCAGTTTGTATTTTTTTCAATACTTGTTGTTGTATTTCTTCATCTGAAAGTTTGAATTCTTCCTGGCTGAAAAAGCGGCTACTGATCGTTTTTAGAAGAGTTTGATGATAGGACTCATTTACAAGTAAGATCGAAATGACCCAGCCAATAGAAAAAAAAGCAACAATATAGCAGAGCACCAGCAGTTCATTGGCCGTATGTAAGGAATTAATAAAAATCAGTAATGCACCAGCGAACAAAAAGGCAAAAGGGTCCATTATGCCTTTTACAATGCCATGTGCTTTTGATCTGGCATTTGGATTAAGCGGCTGCATTACGGTAAGGAAAATGGGATTGGTGATCGCCGTTCTCAAAACTTCAACGGCAATAGCGGCCATTCCGAACGAATAAAAGAGCAATTTTTCACGGTCACTATAACCGCCCAAAATAATTACGATCAAAAGTGACAATAAAACAAACGGTGTGATGAGCAACGACCTTTTTATACCAAGCGAAGTGACGATTCGCCCAGTAAAAATTATTTTAACCAATAAAGCAATGATCTGTGAAGCCGCCATAAAAAGGATGATAAAAGATGATAACTTCTTATCATCGTGATGCTCTTCTTTTACCTCGGTATAAAATGCATAGGTAATGATGGCAAGGCATGCAGAAATGATAAATGTAAGCACCGCTAACCTCCGGATGAGTATATTTAATGTATAGCGTTTAACGAATGCTCTAAATCCTTTTCCATGTATAAATTCGATCTCATGCTCTTTATGATGATCATGATGATGGACCACACCGGACTTGGACAACTGGAATAAAAATGGCAGGGCGCCAAGCATAAATAAAAAAGCAAAAAACAGCATATTCAGCGACCCGATAGTTTTTACAAAAAAGTAGGCCATGGTGTAGCCAATGAATTTTGCAGGAATATCGCCACCGCTAATTACAGCAAATAACCGTTTGCTTTGTCTTACATCAAACAGGGTGGAAGTAATGCTCCAGAAACATAAATTGCTTGCGAGGTATAAAACATAATACCATGCAAATGTGAGATAGTAAAACCAATCATCTTTTATCCAATTGCTGCTTAATTGAAAAATAAGAATGCTCGCTGCCATTAAAATAATCGCTACAGTACCGACACTCGTTAAATGAAACCTGTGCTCGAGCTTGTTGAAAAGCCAGCCGGTGAAAAACAATAAT
>JAHEZF010000055.1 GCA_023251215.1 Sphingobacteriales bacterium
GGGGCATCATATAATGCTGTTTATTTTATTCAAATTTAAAAAAATTAATCCACTTTCTTTACAAACAATCTCACAGAATTGATCGCCAGCACCACATCGCTAAAACCCATGGCAAATGCTCCAACTGCAGGAGAAAGAAAACCCACTGCTGCCACCGGAATGGCCACCACATTATAGGCAAATGCCCAGAAAAGATTTTGCTTAATGGTAATATAGGTATGCTTACCAAGGCCCAAAGCGGCAGGTAATTTTTTTAATCCATAATTCATCAGCACTACCTGTGCACTTTGCATGGCAATCTGCGAGGCATCACTCATAGAAATTCCTATGGTAGCTTTAGCCAAAGCAGGGGCATCATTAATGCCATCACCTACCATGGCAGTCGGAGTGAGGGCGGACAGTTCAGTTATCTTTTGCAGTTTTTGTTCCGGTGTCTGTTCGGCAATTACTTCATGAATGCCAAGTTGCATTCCTAATTTTTTTGTTTTGGCATACCTGTCGCCGCTGAGTAAAATTGTTTTAATGCCTTTTAAATGCAAATAATCAATGACTGGTTTTGATTCAAGCCGTATTTCATCTTCCACATCAATCCAACCGATCAGTGTACTGTTTTTTACAATATATACATTATGTGAATCATCAGTTGTAAAAGCAGAAGCTGTTTTATAAGATCCGGCCTGCCAGCTGTTTCCATCTTTATCTTTGGCAAACATACCCAGGCCTTTCACTTCATTGATACTTGCCCAGCGAATCTCATCTTTAGCGTTCCATTCACCGGAAATGGCCTTAGCGATTGGGTGGGTAGAATATTTTTCGAGAGAGTAAACTGTTTTTTTAAAATCATTTTCATCCCCAACCACACATGAGAAACCTGAGACTATAAACTTACCTGTTGTCAGGGTTCCTGTTTTATCAAATACTACCTGTGTAATATTTTTAAAAAGTTCAAGGCTGCTGGCATTGCGAAATAAAATTCCGTTTCTGGCGCCACGGCCTAATCCAACAGCAATGGCTGCGGGTGTTGCCAGTCCCATTGCACAGGGGCAGGCGATTACCAGCAC
Organism: Sphingobacteriales bacterium; assembly: GCA_023251215.1. Lineage (GTDB taxonomy): Bacteria > Bacteroidota > Bacteroidia > Chitinophagales > Chitinophagaceae > JAHEZF01. The sequence goes on from JAHEZF010000055.1 coordinate 1,062, forward strand.
AGCAATGCTTCGCATTAAGGCAGGAGTAAATTCTTTTAAGATGATCCAGTTAACAGATAGAGTAGCAACAGCAATAATTATAACAACCGGCACAAATATAGCGCTGATCTTATCGGCCAATTGCTGTACGGGGGGCTTTTCGCCCTGTGCCTGTTTTACCATATTAATAATGCCTGAAAGGATCGTGTCATTACCTGTAGCAGTTACCTGTGCTTTCACAGTTCCATCGCTTAAGATACTTCCACCGATGAGCTTATCTTTTGGATATTTATGAACCGGTACACTTTCCCCGGTAACGATCGCTTCATTCACATGAGCATCGCCCCACAAAATTTTACTATCTGCCGGCACCTGTTCACCGCTTTTTATCAGGATAAGATCGCCGGCTTTTAACTGCGTATTTTCAACTGTGAATATTTGTTCATTATGTTCATCATCGTATGCGATCATATGAGCCATTACTTTTTGTGATTTAATTAATGCTTTCAGTGCCCGTTGAGTGGATTGAACGGAAGCATCTTCTAAATAATTCCCCAGAAAAACAAGAGTAATGATGACGGCTGCAGTTTCATAAAACATATATTTTGCTGCTTCACCAATCAATGTTCCGTATAAGCTATACACAAATGCCGCTGTTGCCCCGATAGCGATCAGCACATTCATATTGGGAAAGCCGTTTCTGAGACTTTTATAAGCACTTTTACCAAAATACCTCATGCCAAGAAAATAAACGGGTAATGTCAGCCCTAATTGAAACCAGGGGTTCATTAACCAGTGTATATGAACACCGGGGATCATATGTAGAATTAATAGAGATGTAAATGGCAGGCAGAATAGGAAACGCTGTAGATGAGTGGAGAGAAAAAATTGCTGGTTGCCGGCTACTGCCCGCCCGGATGATCCGGTCGGACGGGGTTGCTGGTTAGCCACCTTATACCCAAGAGAATTGATCCCTTTAGCTATTTCTTCTTTGGTATGATCACCGTTAAATTCAAATAATACATCTCCGCTTGCAAAATTCACTTTCACATTTTTCATTCCCTCTTTTTCAAGGTATTTATGTATAGTGAGGGCACAATTGGAGCAATCCATTCCTTCTACTTTCCATTGAACTGTTTCCATATTGCAAATTTACCGAATGATAAAAAGCCATTTTTACGGTAATGGGAATATGTTTACAACATGGTTGCTTTATCCCTTTAAATTTGCTGCATGGAATGGATTTTTACGTTGAGCCAGGTTCATCAAACCGCAATACAATTTTGGATGGTATTTGCCACTGCAAAGATTTTTGCTTTTCATGGAGCTATAGCATCCGGCAAAACTACTTTTATTCATGCCCTGTGCGATGTAAAAAAGGTAAAAGATGTGGTGGGGAGCCCTACTTTTTCAATCATCAATGAATATGCTTATTCGGAAAACGAAACAGAAAAAAAAATATTTCACATTGATCTTTACCGGTTGAAAGATGAACAGGAAGCTATTCGGGCGGGGGTGGAGGATTGTTTATACAGTGGCCATGTTTGCATGGTGGAGTGGCCCGAAAAAGCTCCTTCAGTATTTCCGGCTGATACAGTTCACTTTTATATTGAGGTGGTGGACGAACAAACCCGAAAGCTTCGGATCGGCAATAATTAGTTATTTTTGGAAACGCCGAAGCCAATTTCATGAGCCAGCAAAAACCCAAAATAAGCACTTCCTTCAGTTACGAAACGCTTGAAGAAACACTGGATATAAAACCGCAGGGCGCCAATATGAATATTGGTATTCCCAAAGAAATTGCCTTCCAGGAAAACCGGATCGCTTTAACGCCGGATGCCGTAAGTGTGCTGGCAAGTAACGGGCATCATGTGGTGATCGAACACAATGCCGGTGAAGCGGCACATTTTCGTGATAAAGATTACAGTGAAGCCGGGGCAAAAATTGTGTATGAACGGGCCGAAGTTTTTAAAGCGCCGATATTAGTTAAAAGTGCACCCGTCATTGAGGAAGATATTCCGCTGCTGCAATTGAACCAGGTTATTATTTCGCCGATACATCTTTCCATCCTGAAAGCAGGCCTGTTGGGAAAGATGATGGATAAAAAACTCACAGCCATCTCCTTTGAAAACCTGAAGGATGACAGCGACTCATATCCCATTGTCCGCAGCATGAGTGAGATTGCCGGCAGCGCCGTAATGCTGATCGCTGCACAATATTTAAGCTCTGCCAATCATGGGAAAGGAGTTTTGCTGGGAGGCGTCTCCGGTGTTGCACCAACAAAGGTTATCATCATCGGCGCCGGCATTGTAGGCGAATATGCTGCAAGGGCCGCTTTGGCATTAGGCGCTTCAGTAAAAGTTTTTGACAACAGTGTATATCGGTTAAAACGGCTGCAGAATAATATCGGGCACAGGTTATGGACATCTGTTATTGAACCAAGAATGTTATCCAAGCAACTGAAGACATGTGAGGTGGCCGTAGGTGCATTGGGTTCTGAAACAGGAAGAACACCATTGGTAGTAACCGAAGAAATGGTAAGTAATATGCGGCCCGGTTCTGTGGTCATAGATGTGAGCATTGACCGCGGCGGTTGTTTTGAAACCTCAGAGATCACCACTCATGAGCATCCCATCTTTTTAAAATACGGAGTGATACATTATTGTGTGCCGAATATTCCTTCTGGTTTTGCAAGAACAGCATCGCAGGCCATCAGTAATGTATTGATGCCTTTGTTGCTGGAGGCTGGTGAGGAAGGCGGTTTTGAAAACCTTCTCTGGCATAAGATACACCTGCGTAATGGTATCTATCTTTTTAAAGGAGCATTGACAAATTTCTATCTCAGCCAGCGGTTTGATCTCAAATACACCGACCTGAATTTGCTGATTGCGAGCCAGCGATAAATCATTTTTTATAATCACTGATATTAATCCTCTCCTTACAAAACCCATAGTCCACCTCATCATTACTGCTCACCACAACCAAACGATTTTTGCAATAATCATTAATGAACTGATGATAGAGTTCAATACCCGCCGCATCAAAATTAGTACAAGGCTCGTCCAGCAAAATCACCGGGACATCAGAAAAAATAGCCTGCGCCAGCCTCACCCTTTGTTTCATTCCCGAAGAATAATAGCGGATTTGTTTGTTAACTGCATTTTCTAATCCGAGAAGAGAAATTATTTTTTCAACAGAAAGCCCGGGTAAAAAAGGCTTAAAGCCATGATGAAAATTCAAAAATTCTTTCAGCGTCATTTCTTCTACCACCTCTAAATAGGGAGCACAGATGGAAACATGCTGATGCACTTCTTCAATTGAATATTGCTTATTGAATATTCCTGCCCGACGGTCAGGCGGGGAATATTGAATATTTCCCTCGTTAAGCATCATACTTCCACTTAAGACCTGCAACAACGTACTCTTCCCGGAACCATTCGGCCCGATAATAGCATAAGACCTTCCTTCTTCAAATGTGTAAGTTAAATGGCGAAAGATCCAGTCGCGGTTGAATCGTTTGCCGGCATCAGTCAACGATACCTTCATCGCCATTAGTTTTAGAGAAACGTTTAATAATGCCCCGTTGTGAGTTGCGGATGAATTGTACGATCTCATCTCTTTCATCTGTGGCTGCAAATTCTTCTTCTAAATATTCAACAGCCTGCGAAATATTCAGGCCTTTGCCATAGATCACCCTGTATATTTCAAGAATGTGGTTGATCTTCTCTACTGTAAATCCTCTTCGTTTCATGCCAATTGAATTTACACCGGCATACGACAAAGGGTTACGGGCTGCTTTGATATAAGGGGGCACATCTTTGCCAACCAACGATCCGCCACTCAGCATAGAATGTTGGCCAATATTTACAAACTGGTGTATCGCACACATGCCACCAAGTATTGCCCAGTCACCAATAGTAACATGTCCTGCTATCTGTGTATTATTACTCATAATACAGTTGTCGCCCACTATGCAGTCATGAGCCAGGTGGCAATATGCCATGAGAAGACAATTTTTACCAATCTCTGTTTTTTCTTTGACCTTGGTTCCCCGGTTCACAGTCACAAACTCACGGATGGTTGTATTATCACCAATAATTACAATGGAATACTCTCCCTGGAATTTCATGTCCTGGGGAATGGCAGCAATAACAGAGCCGGGGAAAATTCTGCAGTTCTTACCAATCCGTGCACCCTCCATAACAGTTACATTGGAACCAACCCAGGTGCCTTCGCCAATTTCCACATCCTGATGAATCACGGTGAAAGGATCAACTTTTACATTGGTAGCTAATTTGGCATTGGGATGAATGTATGTATGCGGGTGAATCATGCAATCAGGGAAAAAAAACCCCGCTATTAAACGGAGACCTGCAAAGTTAATTGTTACCATTAAAAACAGAATTTTTTTTGGCATAGATTGTTAAAACTCAGGCTTTCAGGTGGTTCGGTTGAAAGGAGCAGGGAAAATCAACCAATGCAATGTATTTTTGTTGTTTAAATATGCATAATCCCCCCGATATATTGTCACTGGCCTATAAGCAAAACCTGATGCAGGATCAGTTGATATTGTTACAGGAAAAAGAGCAGCAGATTCCGGGTTCCGTGCAATACGCTATTAAAAGATATCACCGGAATGTACAATGGAATATTGAAGATACAGGGATGATGATTTATCACTATGAAAAATCCAACCCCCGGGAAAATTACCTGGAATTGAAATTCTGTTTCAGCGGGAATGTGTATTGCCGTAAAAAAAATACTGAATGTGATTTGTGCCAGTACGGTGCATCAAAGAGTTGTGTTGAACGGGTTGAAAGTGTTGATGTGGTTAGCTTTCGTTTCTCACCAATACATCTTTCACAATTTGTCAAGCCAAGAAAAGGAAATACTATTCTTACTGATGACATTCTGAATTTCAAACACCATTCTTCTTTTAGTAAGACATTACCCCTTTGCGGTAAGACAAGAATGGTTTTAGAAGCCGTGCTGAATCATACTTACACCGACAGCCTGGAGAATATCTACATCAATGCCCAAACACAAATGCTGCTGTTGTACAGTCTTGATTGTATGCTGGGCGAAAAAGAAATTGATGTGATTAACTGCAAGTTTTTGGCTAATGAAGCAGACCGGGAAAAGATTACAAAAGCAAGAGAGGTGCTTATCCAGCATATCGGCGAGCCGATCACCATCAAAGAACTCAGCCGCAAAGTAGCCATCAATGAATGTTACCTGAAGAAAGGTTTCAAAGAAATGTTCGGTACCACCATCTTTGATTTCTACCAGAGTCAGCGGATGGAACATGCCAAATATCTTTTGTATGAAAAAGGATTGAGTGTTACAGATGTTTCCATGCTGCTGGGTTATTCTTCCATTTCGCATTTTTCTACTGCATTTAAAAAACATACCGGTCTGAAGCCATGTGAGCTTTTATTAAGGCCTTAGTAAAAATCAGATTCTTTTTCAGATCAGGATTTGTAAAGAAAAGCATAGTCATCGGGAATCACTATTCAGGAAAATTCATTCGTTTCATTAAATTCTTGTACCGCGGTTCATTCCGAAGTGAATCAAACCATGGCCAGGCTTTAAGCTCTTTTAGCCAGACATCATGTTGTTCATAGCTCTTTTCAAGTTGGTGCATCGCTTCTTTTTTATTTCCCAATGCCATATAAACTGCACCCAGGTTAAATCCTGAAATAAGACCTGCGTCTGCGTTGCCAAGCAGATTATTTAATATCTCTTCGGCTTCTTCCTTTCGGCCGGCACGGGCATAAGCATAACCTAACATTGCCTGGTAGTGCACCGATACAGACATTTCTGCCGATTGTTTCAGCGGTGCGATGGCTTCCGCATAACGGCCCTGTGCCATATAAAGCTCCCCGATATTGTGAAGAATCAAAGGATGGTTGGGATGCACTTTCAAAACCTGCTGTAATTGATCCTCTGCTTTTTTATATTGCTTAGCATAAATATATACCTGGCCTGTATAAGCTGGAATGATGGGTGAAAGAGGGTCAAGCTCCTTTGCTTTTTCAAGTAGTTTAATTGCTTCATCAAAACGTCCGATAAAACCAAGTGTTCGCCCATACCATTGATAAGTTATGGCATAGCCCGGATTTAATTCAATAGCCCGTTTGAATGCTTTTTCCGATTCTGACCAGTTCCATTCGTAAGATAATTTCCAGATACCCAAAGATGAAAATGCTTCAGCCAGTTTATTATTCAGCGACAGGGCTTTTTGTATGGCCTCGTTGGAAAGTCGCCTGGCTTCCCGTTGTGACATACCTCCCTGCTCACCCAACAAAAGATAACAATCGGCCAATGCAGAATAAGCCTGTGCATTAGTGCTGTCTTGTTCAATTGCTTTTTTATAACTTTCAACTGCTAGTTTATAATCCTGGATTGTTCTTTGATTCCAATAGTGGCGTCCGGTTAAATAGAATTCGTATGAACGGGCATTCACGATCGGCGAAGAAACCAGCCTTTCCTGATCCTGTGGCGTCAGCTTGATTTTAACCTCATGGGCGATTTTCTGTGCTACCTCGCTATATAAAACGAGAATGTTTTGCAATTCACGGTCGAAATCTTTAGACCAGATATGTTCATCCGTTGTTCCGTCAATCAACTGTACAATGATACGTACCGTGTTGCCTTCCCTTATCACTGAGCCTTCAATCAACGCTTTTACTCCAAGCTCTTTTGCAATTTGGCGAAGTGGTTTCTTTGTGTCTTTGTATTGTATCGTTGAGGTACGTGAAATAACTTTCAAAGCACTGATTTTTGAAAGTTCAGTGATCAGCGTTTCATGCATGCCTGATACAAAGTATTCCTGTTCTGGATTTCCGGAAAGATTTTCTAAAGGCAATACAGCAACGGAATCAATACTTGTGTTGTCGTTTCCAGTTTGCCGGTAAATAAGCACGGCTGTAACCAGAAGTATAATAGCAACCAGAGTTAATGTAATCAGCCGGGCCGATTTTTTTTTGAGTAAAGGAAAAAAATAACTTCTACTGGGTTCAGTTTTTCCACTGATTTCAGAAAGCAAAGGAACAACTATACCGTCATTTGCGGCCGCATAAACTTCTATTGGACGTTTTACATTTTTTAAATGGAATTTTCCAATTTGTTTGGTTTGAATATCCCGTTGGTTTTTAATTTCATCAAGCACTTTTTCAGAAAAAAGAACGGCGCCGGGGACAGAAAGCGATTCGATGCGTGAAGCAAGGTTAACACAATCACCAAAAATGCCTTCACTGTTGTATACTACATCACCACAGTGGATGCCGATTCTTAACTTGACTTTAGGTTCTTTTTGTAATTCAACCTGGATGGCGATACCACATCGCACAGCATCCGCCGCACTGTCAAACATGCTCAATGTGCCATCACCAAAAAACTGGATGATAATACCATTATATGCAGGAATAAGTGTTTCAAGTGTTTTTCGCTGGTGGCTTCTCAAAAGGTTTGCCCGGGCTTCATCTTCCTGCATCATGGCGGTATAGCCAGTCATGTCGGCAAACATGATAGCAGCCAACTTTCTTTGTTCTGAAGAATTAGTATCAGTGACAGCTTGCATAACCGAGCTGTTTTGATAAAACTTTTATCTGCTTGAATTTACCTGGTTAAAAATTACAACTATTTCAATTAACGTCGGTTGAATCCGGTATAAATATGCCTGTTTTCAAAAAGTTTTTTTCAATTCAGGATTGGTGATAATAATATAATCACC
>JAHEZF010000287.1:0-1411 GCA_023251215.1 Sphingobacteriales bacterium
CGCTGCCGGTTGTCTTTAGATTATAAAGGCTGAATGTTTTGTATTGGGAAAAATTGGCGCTCTTATCGTAGTCAGAAGTTACTTTCAGCGGTGAGCTGCAACTTACTGCCAGGAATAAAATTGAAAAGGAAGTGAAAATGCCAAAGGTCTTTTTAATTGTGTTCATCATTCTAAATTTTTAAAAGGTTATTTTTTTTATTAAAACAATTAGTTTTCCATCATATCCGGAAGGATTAGGGTCAAATACAATTTCAATTCGCCTGTTTTTTTCTTCCTGTTGAATCTTTATAACACCTCTTCATGTAATTCCATCAAATAAGAAAAAAACAGGCGAAATCATTGTAGGGTTATTTACCCATTTTTGATTTAATAAATCCAACAATTGCTGTTAAAATAGCGCCGCCTGCTCCGGAAGAAATGATGCTTGTTATAATGCTACCGGCATCCATTTTTCCACCCGAATTGGAAATTGATCCAGCAACCAGCCCACCAAGACCTCCCCCAACCAAACCAGTAACTGAATTCAAAATGGGACCAAGGCTAAAATTTTTTGACATGGCGCCTGCAGCATTTCCTCCGGCCAGGCCAGAGACAAGATTGATAATTGTTTGTAACATGATTGATTTATTTAAGGTTAAAAAATGAAAATGATTAACTGACCTGTCCATAGATTAAAAGACAGGTCAGTTTCCAGGTATTTATTTCTCTCTTACACTTATGGATACTCTACGGTCTTTAATCCTGTCTTCTTCAGGTGCATCTGCCGGATATTTTGCAAATTCAGAGCCATAACCCTCTGCACCCATTACCTGTGCGCCCACACCCAATCCTTTTAATGCAGTAACCACAGCATCAGCCCTGTCCTGTGAAAGTCTTTTATTGGTATTTTCGTCACCTACCTTATCTGTATAACCACCTAATTTTACTTTTGCTTTTGGAAATGCTGTTAGTATTTCTTTGATATTGTTCAGTTGCTTTTTGCTTTCTTCTGTAATTTCTGTTGTTCCAAATTTGAAATTCAGGTCATTAAAATCAAACCAGATGTCTTTACCCGGCACTGACTGCGGATCCTTCAGAAAGGTTACCAACTGATCTTCAATTCCTCCTTTATAAGCATCCAGCACAACACCATTAGGTAAGGTTACTTTAATTGCTTCATTGCTGATCACAACGGGGATTGTTTTGGTTGTAGTTGGTGTATCTGCACTAATCACCGGCACCACTGCTTCTTTCTTATTACAGCCTTTCACACCCCAAAGGATCAGAGCCAGTGCAGCAAGTGCCAATAATAATGGTATAAGCCACTTGTTGCCGGACTTTTCAATAACCGGACTTGATGAATAAGCAGTATGAAGTTTTTCCGTTGTTCCCAGATATTTAGAAATATCAAAACCCGCAGGTAGGCCGGATA
>JAHEZF010000287.1:1421-3044 GCA_023251215.1 Sphingobacteriales bacterium
TTGAATTATTATCTTTTGCATGCTTACCCAACAGCGCTAAAGCCAATGGAAGAACAGATCCCATTAAGGATGAGGCAGAGGCGCCTTTAAGCCCGGTGAAGCCCGAAACTGCATTGGCTAATCCACCAAACTTATCCCCGAATATACCTTTAATTAAATTCGGACTTGTGGACGGAATACCTCCACCTGCTTTACTAAACGTATCAGTAAGATTGTGCAGAATGCCACTGTCAAATGCTTCTTTTGCATATGTTAACAGTGAGGCGGTATGCCCGCTTTCGGCTTTATGAGCAATACCCGCCAGAGATGCAGGTATTAATATATTCAATCCGTTGCGAACAGTTGATTCGTTTTCGCCAAGGTAGCTGGCAGCTTTGCTTACTATATCATTACTGAAATAGTTTTTGATTGTGTCTAAAAACATGAGATTGTGTTTAATAGTTATTAAATAGATATTTATATTCTGAAATGTCCGATCGTATAAAAAACTGTTTTTACTCTACTCAATTTTCCTTTCAATTTGTATAGTACTGTAAAATGATAACCCCAATAATAATACAGTAATAAAAAAATGTCCGGTTGGTCGTTTTCATTTTTTAAAGGGAGGAATTAAAATAGCAGCTCAAAAGAAGAGATAGAAAGTCTCATACCAGTTAAGACTTTCTATCTCTATAAATGTTTTATAGTATTGTGGCTTCAACCCTGCGGTTGTTAGCCCTGCCTGCTACGGTTTTATTATCATCAACCGGGTTACTTGAACCATGTCCTTCTGTTTCTAATCTGGATGCATCAATCCCTTTTGAGACAACATAATTTTTCGCTGCTTCAGCACGGGCAGCAGAAAGAGGATTGTTTATTTTATCACTGCCGGTATTATCAGTATACCCATCCAGTTTAATTCTCACCTCAGGATTTTTCTGCATAAAGTTTACGAGGATATCGAGTTCACTCATGCCCACCCCGGTAAGTATTGATTTACCACTTGCAAAAGTTACTTTATGCGCTGTGTAGTCAATCTTGGGGCAACCTTGCAATTCAGGTACTCCGGGTGTGTTGGGACATTTGTCTACTTCATCGTTTATACCATCGCCATCAGTATCAGGTATCGGGCAACCGTTGTATTTAGCAAGGCCTGCCTGATTGGGGCATTTATCATTCTCATCATTGATGCCATCGCCATCGGTGTCGGGTATCGGGCATCCGTTGTATTTAGCAAGGCCTGCCTGGTTGGGGCATTTATCGACCTCGTCATTGACACCATCTCCATCAGTATCGGGTATCGGACATCCGTTGTATTTAGCAAGGCCTGCCTGGTTAGAGCATTTATCTACTTCATCATTAATACCATCTCCATCTGTATCAGGTATCGGACATCCATTATATCTTGCCAAGCCAACCTGGTTGATGCATTTGTCATTAGGATCTGAAATGCCATCGCCATCAGAATCTGCAGGAATATGTTTGCCAAACAATTTAAGTTTTAACCCAAGTTGAAAGTTCTGGTTATAAAGCTTAAGAGTTGAATTGATTCTTTTGTCCATATTGGAAAACCCATAGATATACCGGCCAAAAATGGTTACCCGTCCATGCGGAAATAATTCGAGGCCACCACTCCAGGAAAAA
>JAHEZF010000056.1 GCA_023251215.1 Sphingobacteriales bacterium
CTTCCCGGTTCTGCCAGTATTTGGGTCCAGGCTCGCCGCTGGCGCTGCGATAATCGTTGCCGGGGTAGGGATAAAATTGAGGATTAAATGCTTCCCGGTTATCATAGTTTGACACTGTTTGTGCAAACGAACAAATAAACATGAATACCCCCCCAAAACTCAGAACTAATTTCTTCATATAAAATTTTTATTAAGAGGCCGAAAGATAGGGCAAAAGCTGGCAAATGGAACTACCGCTCACAGGGTATTTAGGAATATTTATGGGAAAACTGATTCAGCTATGGTAATATTTTCGGGTTTGCCCACATCCACCAGCCTGTCGCCGGTATGATCATAGCCAAGAATGAAATGGTCAGCCGCCAGTTTGAGGTAAACATCTATCAGCGAAAACTTCCCGGTAAATGGCATCAACCGGAAAATGTCATACTCAAAAACTACAACGCAACTATATGCTTTTTCTCGCCTCACCCCCTGCCCCCTTCCTTGCGGAGAGGGGAGAACAATCTTTTCTTCGTTGGTCTTTGTGTTTCTCCAGCCGCAAAGACGGTTATTTTCATCAAACAAAAGATAACGGGAAGTTTTGCGGTTGGTTACGGCAAAAGAAATTAATGGATGATGCCGGTTGTGAAATGAAATAAGTTTATTCAGATCCAGATCAGTAAGTATATCCACATTACAGGTAATAAATTTTTCACCGGGAGTGAACAGATTTTTTGCTTTTAATAAACCGCCTCCTGTTTCCAATAATTCTTCCCGTTCATCGCTGATAATGATATTGCTTCCCCAGCCTTTATTTTTTTCAACGGCATTAATAATCTGTTCAGCAAAATGATGAACATTGACAATGACATCACGAATGCCGTATTGCTGAAGATATTCTACGTTACGTTGCAATAAAGATTTTCCATTTATCAACGCCAATGCTTCGGGATGTATGTCAGACCAGGGTTTAAATCTGGTACCTAATCCTGCCGAAAAAATCATTGCTTTCATACCAATGGATTTTTTTGATTGATAATCATTTTCATTATCAACTATACATTATTCAATTATCAATTTTATTAATCCAGTTTTTTTCATCCTGTACCAAATGTTTCAATTCAATCTTCACTTTGAATTTATTTCGCAGGTGTCTTGCCAATTCATCGGCGGCATATACACTGCGGTGCTGGCCACCCGTACAGCCAAAACTGATCATCAGGCTTTCAAATCCCCGTTTAATATATTCTTCCACAGTTATGTCAACAATATCAAACACACTATTCAGGAATTCCTGCATCTTGGTTTGTTGTTCTAAATAATCTTTCACATCCTTGTCTCTGCCATGCTGTGTTATAAATTTATCAATGCGTCCGGGATTTGTAATGCCGCGGCAATCAAACACAAACCCACCTCCGTTTCCACTTGTATCCTCAGGAATTTTATTTTGGTATGAAAAACTGTTGATCTTTACTATTAACGGCGTTTGTTCAGTGGCTTGTGTAGGAGTGAACTGTTCAATGATCTCATCCGATACACACAGATCTAATACTTTACGAAACTCGGGAACCGAGATTCCCAGGCTTTGATTGCTAAAAAACTCTTTCAGGTTGCGTAGTGCAAGGGGAATACTGGTAAGAAACTGGGCCTTACGTTCAAACAAGCCCCGAAAACCATAAGCTCCGAGCACCTGTAATAATCTTATCAATACATACCCATTGTACTGGCTTTGGAAAATATTTCTGTTAACAGCATGGCCAAGAATATTTTCAAAAGCATTTATATAGTCACCCAGCAAATTATATTTCCATTCATTTGAAAGGTTTGCTCTTGCCTGCCACAGCATACTGGCCACATCATATTGCGGGGCGCCTTTCATTCCTCCCTGGTAATCTATAAAATGAACAGCCTCCCCCAAGCCCCCTCCGGTGGAGGGGGATGTTACCAAAATATTCCGGCTTTGAAAATCACGGAACATAAAATACTTGTACTCTGTATGAGTGAGATAATTACTCAACGCTTCAAAATCATCCAGCAATTTTTGTTTGTCATAAGGGCGACGCAGTGCATCAAGAAAATAATATTTGAAATAAAGTAGATCAGCAAGAATAGCCTGCCTTCCGAATTCTTTATTGGTCAGGCATCGTTCATAGTCCAGGCCTTCATCGCCCTTGATCTGCAATTGTGCCAGGGCCTGAAGACTTTTTTTGAAAAGATTGTAAACCGGCACTGTATATCCTTCGGTTTCCAGCCGGGTTAGCAACGAGATATCGCCAAGATCTTCCTGCAAATAAAACATCCGGTCATTACTAATTGTAAATATTGTGGGCACGGTGAGTTTCTTCTCAGCAAAATGATTGGAAAAATAAATGAAGCTTTCGTTTTCGTTGATATTGGCGCCATAAGTACCAATCACTGATTCTTCTTTTCCCTGCCCTTCCGGCAGGTGGGCATGGAGGCGAAAATAGCGGCGTTCGCTGCCGCTTTGGGGCAGCGCATCTAAAGACGTAGCATCAGTTCCTTTCCAGTTTTTATACAATAATAATATTGAATCAATGATCTGCTGCACATGACAAATGTAATTAACCCCCTGCAAACAACAGGACTATTAGGGCTGACAGCCATTCATTTTTTAGTTAATTTTGTCAGCTACGAGCAAATTGTATGAGTTATAGTCCCGGTAATAAAATTCGGATTGTTACAGCAGCCAGCTTGTTTGATGGTCATGATGTTGCTATCAACATCATGCGTCGCATTATGCAAAGCAAAGGCGCCGAGATCATCCATCTGGGACATAACCGTTCGGTAAAAGAAATTGTGGAAACAGCGATTGAAGAAGATGTGCAGGGTATTGCTATCACATCCTACCAGGGGGGGCATGTGGAATTTTTTAAATACATGAAAGACCTGTTGGTAGAAAATGGATGCGGGCATATAAAAATTTTCGGTGGTGGCGGCGGAACAATTTTGCCGGAAGAGATAGAAGAATTGCATAAATATGGTATCACAAAAATTTATTCTCCTGATGATGGTCGTCACATGGGGCTGGAAGGAATGATTGAAGATGTCATCCGGCAATGCAGCCCCCTTCCATCTGCCCCCGGTGGGGGAAGGGTTGGGCAAGACTCCGATTTTTGGGAAGCACCAAAAAAATGGAATGGTCGATTGCCGTTGAATGAAGTAAAAGATGTGAGAAAAATTGCAAGGGCGATAACTAACGCTGAAGCCGGGATAAGCAATCAAATCAAATATGATGGTTCATCAATTACTGTGAATCAGTTTAACGCTGACCCGATGATTTATTCCAAACTGAAAGAATTTGCCCTAACTCATAGAAAAGAACCAACAATTGCCGAAACTGTTCTTTGGGATAAACTAAAGAGTAAAAAAGAAGGACATAAATTTCGCAGGCAACACATAATCGGACAATTCATTGCTGATTTTGTTTGTTTGAAAAAAGGTTTGATTATTGAAGTAGATGGCAATTATCATCAATTGCCTGAAATGAAATTTAGTGACGAAGAAAGAACAAGAACTCTTAAAGACATGGGTTTTGAAGTAATTCGTGTTACAAATGATGAAGTCCTTTATCAAACAGAAAAAGTATTTGGTAATATTCACAAATCTCTTTCGGGGCTTCCGGATAAAATTAATGATGAATATTATGTTGGGTCTTCGGAAGTCTCCCCCACTGGGGGAGATTTAGAGGGGGCACCTGTATTGGGAATTACAGGTACAGGTGGCTCAGGAAAGTCGTCCGTTACAGATGAGATTGTAAGAAGATTCCTCAGCAATTTCACTGATAAAACAGTAGCGGTTATTTCTGTTGATCCTTCCAAGAAAAAAACAGGCGGCGCATTACTTGGCGACAGAATAAGAATGAATTCCATTTCTCATCCCCGTGCCTATATGCGTTCACTGGCAACGAGAGAAAGTGATAAGGCATTAAGCGTACATGTGCAGGAAGCCATTGATATCTGCAAAGCAGCAGGATTTGATTTCATCATTCTGGAATCAGCCGGGGTTGGACAAAGCGATGCATCTATTTTGAACTATTGCGATGTAAGCATGTATGTGATGACACCCGAGTATGGCGCTGCTTCGCAATTGGAAAAGATAAACATGCTTGACTTTGCCGATCTCATCTGCATCAATAAATTTGATAAAGCCGGTGCGCTGGATGCATTGGCTGATGTGAGAAAGCAATACAAACGCAGTCACCAGTTATTTGCAGCCAAAGATGATGAATTGCCCATCATTGGCACCATTGCCAGCAAGTTTAATGATGATGGGGTGAATCAACTGTTCGGGTTGACGCTGAAACAAATTGAGACAAAAACAAAAACTAAATTTGGCGAATTTCATTTTGCAGATACGGCCAAAGTTTCACAAGCCATCATTCCTCCAAACAGAGTTCGTTACTTATCTGAAATTTCGGAGAACAACCGCAGCTATGATCAATTGGTAAAAGATCAATCAGCCATCGCATCAAAGCTGTATCAATTACATGGTGCATTAGAGGAAATTCAAAAAGTCTCCCCCACCGGGGGAGATTTAGAGGGGGCTTTGAAACAGCAAATTAATTTCTACACAGAACAACTCACTCCTGTCAGCCGTAAGCTTATTCAGAATTGGCCTGAGAAATTAAAAGCGTATGAAGCAGATTATTATAAATACAATGTTCGTGACAAAGTGATTCAATTGCCGATGTTCAGCAAGAGTTTATCCGGCAGCAGGATTCCGAAAGTCATTTTGCCAAAATACAAAGATTGGGGCGATATATTAAAATGGCAGGCGCAGGAAAATGTTCCGGGAAGTTTTCCATTTACTGCAGGCGTATTTCCATTAAGAAGAGAAGGCGAGGATCCTACCAGGATGTTTGCCGGCGAAGGGGGACCGGAAAGAACAAACAGGAGATTTCATTACGTAAGTATTGATCAGCCGGCGAAAAGATTGTCAACTGCATTTGACAGTGTAACACTTTACGGCGAAGATCCTGATCATCGTCCGGATATTTATGGTAAAGTGGGTAACAGTGGTGTAAGTATAGCAACAGCAGATGACGCAAAAAAACTTTACAGCGGATTTGATCTTTGTGATCCGAAAACTTCGGTAAGCATGACGATCAACGGCCCGGCGCCAATGATACTTGCTTTTTTTATGAATGCAGCTATTGATCAGCAATGTGAAAAGAAAATAAAAGAACTGGGATTAGAGAAGGATATAGAAAAGATTATTCAGGAAAAATATAAATCAGTTTCAAGACCTGTTTACTTTAACCCCTCATCAACAGAGAAGCTTCCGGAAGGAAATGATGGATTGGGTCTGAAATTACTTGGCTTAAGTGGGGATGAAGTGTTACCCAAAGAAATTTATGAGCAATGTAAACAAGCGGCTTTGATACAGGTAAGAGGAACCGTACAAGCCGATATTTTAAAAGAGGACCAGGCGCAAAACACCTGTATTTTCTCCACAGAATTTGCTTTGAAACTGATGGGAGATGTGCAGGAATATTTCATCAATAATAGGGTCCGGAATTTTTACAGCGTAAGTATTTCCGGCTATCATATCGCTGAAGCCGGCGCAAATCCGATCACACAATTGGCCTTTACTTTATCCAATGGCTTTACGTATGTAGAATATTATTTAAGCCGCGGAATGAATATTGACGACTTTGCTCCCAACCTTTCTTTCTTTTTCAGCAACGGGATGGACCCGGAGTACAGTGTAATTGGAAGAGTAGCAAGGCGCATCTGGGCCAAGGCAATGAAATATAAATACAAGGCAAACAAAAGGAGCCAGATGCTGAAGTATCATATCCAGACATCCGGTCGTTCCCTTCATGCACAGGAAATTGATTTCAATGACATCCGTACAACGCTGCAGGCTCTTTATGCCATTTATGATAATTGCAATTCACTTCATACAAATGCTTATGATGAAGCCATCACAACACCCACAGAAGAAAGTGTTAGAAGAGCCATGGCCATTCAATTAATTATTAACAGGGAATTAGGTACGGCAAAAAATGAAAACCCAAACCAGGGATCGTTTCTGACTGAAGAACTGACCGATCTTGTAGAAGAAGCTGTGTTGACGGAGTTTGACCGCATTACAGAAAGAGGAGGAGTATTAGGTGCCATGGAAAGAATGTATCAGCGAAATAAGATACAGGAGGAAAGTTTATACTATGAACATCAGAAGCATACAGGCGAATTACCGCTTGTTGGTGTAAATACTTTCCTGAATAAAAAAGGAAGCCCTACCATTATTCCCAGGGAAGTAATAAGAAGCACAGCAGAAGAAAAAGAACTGCAGATTAAAAACCTGCAGGCGTTCTGTAAACGAAATGAAGGAAAATCTTCCGAAATGCTGAAACGGTTACAACGGGCGGCTATCAATAATGGCAACTTGTTTGAAGAATTAATGGAAACAGTAAAGTATTGTTCCCTCGGGCAAATCACTCATGCACTTTACGAAGTGGGCGGACAATACCGGAGAAACATGTAATTTGTTTTTTCAATATTTAAAGTCCAGTACAGCATTGGTATCATATCCCTTATGTGGTTGAATAGATACACCAATCAAACTGTAATCACTTAAACAAAGCCAGCGATGTCCCAGCCCCGGAACTCCCTGGTCAATGAGCAAACCCATTAAAATATCCAGCGGGCTGCTATGCCCGTAATCGCAGCATTCGCCATCATAATATCGTCTTTTTTCACAAGCTGCGTCCTGGCGGTCATGACCCACATATCCTTGTTGGCCCGATATGATAGCATGGCATCTGGCGCTGGCAGCACAACGTTGATCAGGATATAAAAGCGGCAAAGGATCAATTGTGGCCATTGTATCCAGCAGGCTTTTATATTCATCAATATTTAGCAAATTCCAGGCACCCGATTTTTCAGGGTATTGTTTCACTACAGTGCTGTCAAACAATTGCGGATACTTCCTTGCAAGGTTTAGAATATAAATGAGCTCTTTTTCCTTTTCAGAAAGATATGTGACCCTAACTGCTGTATTGCATTTTAAATATTTAGCGTCATTCCATAACGGCGAATAAGCCGCAAGAGGTGATTCAGTATCCGGGGATAAACCAATAGTACCTTTATATATAAAAGAAACAAATATTAAAAAACCTGCAACCAGTGAAGTGGGTAAAATGAATTTCATTTTTAAATGCTGTTCTTAAATACGCTGTTTGTGGTTTATTATTGTACAGGGGTTTTAAAAAAATTTGTAAAATGGGGAACGGCTGCATCATTATCTTTCCCCTTTAAAAATACAAATATGTCCCGTATCAAAGTTGACCTGCATAATATTTATAATAACAGCGCTGCTATTGACAAGGCACTGCAACGGGCATTCGATGATGCCATTGAAAAAAAGATCCGGGAAGTAGAGATCATCCCCGGAAAAGGCAGTGGGCAGCTTCGCAAAAAAGTGGAACGATTTTTACAACAGCCGCATATTAAAAAGCAATATTACCGGATAGAAAACGACAGCAAAAATTTCGGAAGGCTGTTTGTTTATTTTAAGTTTTGAACAGCATTAACGACTTTGGTGGATTCATCACCCGATCTTTATATCTTTCCGGTCAGAAAAAAATAATGGAATGATCCCCAAATTAACTGCTTTATCTTTTTTTGTTATTATTGCGTTTATCATTGCCGGCTGCTACACAAAACCATACTCCACTACCAATAAAAGTTACAAGAAGCAGGCAAAGGCTTATGCAAAAATGCTGGCGCAATACCCACCGAAAGATTCTGTCACCAATGCACCATTCTGGATCGGGACCACCAATTTCAATATGCGCAAGCCGAATTTTGTCATCATTCATCATACCGCACAAAATAGTTGTGATCAGACATTGAAAACATTTACTACGGTTAAATCACAGGTTAGTGCCCATTATGTAATTTGTAAAGATGGCACGGTTCATCACATGCTGAATGATTACTTGCGGGCATGGCAGGCCGGTGTGAGTAAATGGGGAAATGCTACGGATATTAATTCGCTCAGCATCGGTATTGAAATTGACAACAATTGATTCGAACCTTTTACTGATGAACAGATCAACAATTTGCTGCAATTACTGGATCGTTTGAAAAAAGCATACAATATTCCTACTGCCAATTTTATTGGTCATGCTGATATTGCTCCTGGCCGCAAAGTTGACCCTAATAGATATTTTCCCTGGAAGAAATTGTCAGAAAATGGTTTTGGTTTATGGTACGATACCACAGGAGTAAAAGCTCCTGCTGATTTCAACGCCATGCAGGCTTTGCGGATCATTGGTTATGATATAAAAAAACCGGAAGCAGCCATTCAATCTTTTAAAATTCATTTTGTGCAAAGTGATTCTACTAAAGTGATCAATGAAGAGGATAAAAAGATATTGTTTGATCTGATGAAGAAATATCAATAAACTATTTTAACTCACCGGCAGGTTCATGATCATCGTATTGGTCTCTCAACTTCAGTAATTCATTTTTCATTTGCAGAAATATCTTTTGATATTTAGCCAAACTAAAGAGATTGTGTTGTTCTGTCGGATCAGTTTTAAGATCATAGAGCTCCCATTCATTCACTGTGTAAAAGTAAATAAGCTTGTATTGTTCGCCGCGAATACCCAAATGCTGCAGCACGGTATGATCAGCTTGGTATTCATAAAAATGATAATAAAGATTATGTCTTGGCAAAGTTTTTTGTTTACCTGTCAGCAAAGGAATCAGACTTACGCCCTGCATCCAGTCAGGGATTTTT
>JAHEZF010000288.1 GCA_023251215.1 Sphingobacteriales bacterium
ATCAGCGGAAAAGTAACAGGAAAAGATGGTAACGGGATACCTGCCATTTCAGTTTTGATCCGCAACACTACTTATGGATCGTTTACTGACCTTACAGGTGCTTATAGTATATCAGCGGATCTTAGAGCCGGTTCTTATGTTCTTGATTTTTCCGGTGTAGGATTTAAATCAAGTGAAAAAACATTCCAGGTAACCAACGCTACTTCTTATACTGTTGATATGAGTTTGACAGAAGATGTACTTAACATGGATGAAGTGGTGATGACCGGAACTTCATTAGGCACTACCCGAAAGCAATTGGGAAACTATATAAGTACAGTAAAAGCAGATCAGCTTACAAAGGGAGCTTCTGCAAATGTGTTGACCGCATTACAGGGAAAGACAGCCGGTGCACAGATCATTCAGAATAATGGTGACCCTGCCGGTGGGGTTTCTGTTTGGCTGCGAGGCATTAGTTCTGTTTTATCTTCATCTCAGCCGCTTTATATTGTTGACGGTGTTATTGTAAACAATGCTACTAATAGAGTTACTAATACACAAAGTTCTTACGACGGAACAACCTTTGTTGGAACAATTGGTCAAAACCGATTAGCCGATATTAACCCTGCTGATATAGAACGTGTAGAAGTATTGAATGGCGCTGCAGCAGCAGCTATCTATGGTTCAAGAGCCAATGCAGGGGTTGTACAGATATTTACAAAAAGAGGTATTAGTGGTGCTCCGGTTATTAGTTTTTCAACCAGTGTGCAAATAAGCAAGCTTCGAAATGAATTAAATGTAAACAGAGCCCCGACAAAATTCGGCGGTTCGCCGGATGTGCAAACACAGGATATTCTTACTCCGGCATTGACCACTACAACAGCCGTTACCCGTTACGACTACCAGGATTATATTTTTGCCACGGGTATTGGTACGGATAATAATGTTTCTGTCAGTGGTGGAAACGATAAAACAAAATATTATGTTTCCGGTTCTTATTTCTTTAATGAAGGAATTATAAAAAATACAGATTACAGAAGATTTAGTTTCAGAACAAATATTGATCAAACGCTAAATCGTTGGCTCAGCTTCAATCTTAATTTGAATTATGTAAACAGCGCATCTAATGAAAAGCCAGATGGTAATTCTTTTTTCTCACCCATGAATTCCGTGACTATTCTTGGAAATTTCCATGACCTCTGGACAAGAGATGCATTAGGAAATATTAAAGCAGTAGGGGAAAGAGGTCGTGTAAATCCGGTTTCAGTAATTGAAGATTTTAAGCAAAGAGAAGAGACCAATCGCATCATTGCCGGTATGGGATTCAAATTAAAGCCTCTGAAAGGTTTGACATTCGATTATACATTAGGCATTGATAATTATGCGCAGAACGGAACTACTTACATGCCGCCATTTGCTTACAATGTTAATACCGCATTCTTTGGTGGAGGTATATCTTTAGATCCTACTCTTAATGGGTATGCAAGCACAGGAAATGATTATTTTTTTCAGATCAATAATGAGTTGAATGGAACTTACCAGTTTAATATTAATTCAGATCTGGCTTCCACTACACAAGTCGGCTATTCTGTTCAATATGAAAAAAACAAATATTCCCTTTTGCAAGGTCGTGGCCTAAGTCCTTTTGTGCAAACAGTAAATGGAGCCAGTACGGTTTTAGCAGCTGTGGATGACAGAAGTGAATTATCTATTTCAGGAACTTATCTGCAACAGAATTTTAAATTTAGAAATCAATTGTTCATCACCGGCGCTGTTCGTTTAGATGGTTCTTCAGTATTTGGTGAGAACGAACGCAACCAAACTTATTACAAGGCAAGCGGCAGTTATATTTTATCAGAATCAAGTTTCTGGAAAAGCATGAACTGGTGGAATCTTTGTAAACTTCGGGTTGCTTATGGTCAATCTGGTAATCTTACAGGTATCGGCGCTTATTCCAGGTTTAATACATATTCTTCCAATTCTTTTTTGAGCAGAACTGCTCTGAATTCAAGTTCGGTTCTGGCCAATGAACATGTGAAGCCCGAAAGACAAAATGAACTTGAAATAGGAACAGATTTATCTTTTTTCAAAGATCGTCTTGGCTTGCAATTCAACTGGTATAAGAAAAGAGTAGAAGATCTGTTGATCAACCGTGTGATAGCTCCGACAAATGGTTTCTCGAGCCTGCTTGACAATTTCGGTTCTTTGGAAAATAAAGGAATTGAAATTGTATTGAATGGTTCACCGGTTAATAAAAAAGATCTGCGTTGGGATGTCACTTTAATTTATAATCATAACAGGAATAAAATACTTGAGGTAGGACCTGCGTTGACACTCATCAGCACTACAACCGGAGCCCCTGTCGCTTTGTTAGAAGGATATCCTATGGGAGTTTTCTATGGAATTTTCTTTGCAACAGATGCTAATGGTAATTGGGTGAAAAATACAACCGGCTTCCCTCAAATGGAAAAAGGTATTCAGAATTCGCCGACTGTGTACACACCGCAGCGGGATGTTAACGGATTACCTACCGGATCTACCTTGCGTAAAGTGATCGGTGATCCGAATCCTGATTATACAGCAACATTAACCAATGAATTGACCTATAAAAAATTTGGTTTGCGTTTGCAGTTTGATGCGGTGCAAGGTGTAGATGTTTTCAATGCCGACTTCAGAACAAGACAAGGTGTAGGTAATGGTAAAGAAGCGGAAAAAGAACACATGGGACTTTATCCCCGCGGTTATATCAATAGCATTTATGGGATTGAACAATGGCGTATTGATGATGGCTCTTTTATAAAACTCCGTGAATTTTCTTTAAGCTATGATTTTGGCAGATGCCATTTCTTTAAAGACATTTCTGTGAGTTTAAGTGGCCGCAACCTGATCTCATGGGATAATTACAAAGGTTATGATCCTGAAGTGAACTCTGCGGGACAAAGCACCATATTGCGAGGTATTGATTTTGGCTCTGTGCCAATTCCCCGCACATTCAGATTTGGGATCAATGCTAAATTCTAACCTCTAAAACTATCAACATGAAAAAGCAAATCATC
>JAHEZF010000289.1 GCA_023251215.1 Sphingobacteriales bacterium
ATTTATACTTATGAAAAAGATCTTTTGTTCCCTGCTGATTGCTGCCATCTCGATCTCAGTTTTTCCATTTCAGTCTTCTGCTTCATTAGTGCCCGGTGGTGAACCTGACCCTGCCACTGTAAAGGTTGCATTAGCCGGGTTCAAAAATCTTTCTAAACAGGAAAGAAAAGAAAGGGTAAAAGAAGTAAAGAAAGAATGGAAACTTTTTAAGAAGGAAAAGAAAGAAAACAAGTCTGCTAAAGTGGAGCTAGTGGTGCTTATTATATTGGCGATACTTCTTCCGCCACTTGCAGTTTATCTTCACCAGGGTGAAGTGAATGGTAGATTCTGGTTGAGCATTTTACTTTGGTTCTTATTTATTTTACCCGGAGTTATTTATGCGCTGCTCGTGGTAACGGACAGTATCTGAAAATAATTATTAAAAAGTAAAAGTCTCCCGGATATTGATGGGAGACTTTTTATGTTTGCTTGACAAAGGATATTTATAATATAATTACACGTTGACTATTTCCATTGTTCCATGTCAACAATGCTTTGTTATCGCAGCTGCCATTGTTAGGAAATCCAAAATCAAGATACAGTATACGATCATTGATCTTGATCTTTACCTTACCATCACTGATCCACGGACAGGCAACTTTTTTCACCAATGGCGTTTCCGTATTCAAGGTTATTGTTAAACCGCTGTTGAATTCAGTTTGTGAACGACCAGTGATCTCGTATACATCATCACGAACAATTCTTGTATCCATTCCTTCCACTTGCGTTTTGGTCTTTACACTTTGATAGCTGTAACCTCTGCCGGTTGGAAATGTTACTTTACCGCCTACTACTTCTACTCTCCATTTATGAGTCGGAGGATCACTAAGGTTGCTGATGATCTTTGTTCCTTCCAAATGAACATGATTTACAAAATAATTTCTAAAAGTGATTGTAACTACTGAACCTGGTCTGCGCAAAGGAGCAGTAAGATGAATAACGATTGCTCCTGAACGAAGTTTACCATCACGACCAACACAACTATCACCAAAATCAATTGTAATAGTTTTAGGATAAGTGGAATCGTTTGGAGTGACCGTGATTGTAGGACAGTCGCCGATAGCTGCTCTTAATTCAGTGAATGAAGGACGAAACTCACGGCCATTGATACCGTATTCGCTTGAATTACCTTCTTCGTCTGCAGCAGTTGTAGCTACATCTTCTGCATCATCGAAGCTTGCTTCGGCTTGTGAACTTTCTTCAGAATAAGCTGAAGCCTGCTCTTCAGTTACAGACGAATTGTTAGTTGAGCTAAGATCTTTTTGACAAGAAAAAAGCATAGTGGCAACTATAAATGTAAGTGCGCCTATGCTGATCCGGTTAATCGAGAACATTTTCATTTTATTTAGTTTTTTAGGGTTGTGGAAAAATTAAACACGCAATATGAGAAGCTATGCTTTGAAAAAAGTTTAAGCGATAGTAAAAAAACTTCTATTTTCCGTTTTAATGCGAGAAATTGTAAACTACATAACTGAATATTTCAAAAGGCTGGATGGCAGCGTGTTTATAGCCTGCACATTATTAGCCGCTACCCTTATCTTTTTAAATTTCCATTTTTGCCTTGATGATAAAATTGGAGCGCTAAGTTCGATTGGAGCCTCCTTTTTTTATCGCTACCAGATTTCCTTAACTGCATTTGCATTGCCCTATGTTTTCTATTTTATTTTAACTGGTAAAAATTATTTTAAGAGCCCATTAATCTTTTTGCTTATTTTCTTGTCGCCGGCAATTTTCTCCTGGAAAATGGAGATGGGCACTGAGTTGCCGTTATCAAATGATGTTAATTGGGATTATTACCTGAACCAGGTCGCTTACTGGCCAATAAGATTGATCGTTATGAGCAGCATGCTCTTTATCATCTGGAGATTAAATTATAAAGATGAAAGCTTTTTTGGTTTAACTGTTAAGAATTTTAAGTGGAAGCCATATTTATTAATGCTTTTAATAATGGTACCACTTATTGCAGTTGCTTCTACTCAGCCAGATTTCTTAAGAATGTATCCAAAACTCAGGGATGTTGACGCAGTTTTATATAATGTTCAATATAAATGGTTCTATCATTTGCTGCATGAGCTTTCTTATGGAAGCGATTTTATTTCAGTCGAGCTTTTTTTTCGGGGCTTTCTCATTTTGGGTTTTATAAAAGTTGTTGGTAAAGACGCCATCCTGCCAATGGCTTGTTTTTATTGCACTATACATTTTGGTAAACCGCTTGGTGAATGTATCAGTTCTTATTTCGGCGGAATGATCTTGGGAATTGTTGTTTACAATACAAGATCAATAATTGGTGGGTTAATGGTTCATTTGGGGATAGCATGGCTGATGGAATTGGGAGGATTTATTGGGAATTCATTTATATAACATAGCAAAGTTTTAAAATAGCGTTGCCAAGTTTTAAACTTTGGCAATGTTTAAATACGATCAAAACAAAAACGCTGCAAACCTGTAAGCCGGATTCTGTTGCTTCTTGCTTCGCTTTGCTCGCAATAACGGCTCGCAATGACGAATGAAGAAAGTTGCTATCATTTATCTGTCTCGCCTAAGGCGAGATCAATCTGCCTACCCTGTATCCTGCCTGCCGGTTGGCAGGCTCGGGCGAGCAGCCCTTAAACGATACTATACGTGGCATTTCAGCATGCAAGGTTTACCCGCAAATGATATTACTATCATTAGCCGTGGGCTCTTACCCCACATTTTCAGCCTCACCCCGACCCTCTCCTTGCGGAGAGGGAGAAGGCAGTTATTTTCTGTGGCACTCTCTGTTATTCCAACATACTTTTCAGCATTGGTTGAAATACCCCCGCTATTCGCGGGGTGCATTGCTCTATGCTGTCCGGACTTTCCTTCTCTCGCCTGGGGCGAGACACGATAGCCCGGTTTGCAGCGAACAGCAAATTTACTTTAATTCCAGCAGTTAATTCAAAGCAGGTTCTGCCTGTTGCGATTTCATCCAGGCGGCTAATCCTTTCTGAAGATC
>JAHEZF010000290.1 GCA_023251215.1 Sphingobacteriales bacterium
TTGATTGCAGGCGGCAAATACAAAAAGCAGTGAGGGAAGACAGAAATATTTCATGCTTCTAATGTACTAAAAACACTTTTGCAGGTTGCAATATTTTTTAGGAGCAACAAGAAATAAAATGTCAGAGATCAAAGCATATACAGCAGACCACATCTTTACTGGTGAAAACTGGCTCAAGGATCATGTGGTTATTGTTGAAAATAGTAATATCAAAGAACTCATCCCTTCCTCCGCCATGCCCGGCGACATGGTGGTAGAAGCATTCAACGATTGCATCATTGCCCCTGCTTTTATTGATCTGCAGATTTATGGAGCTTATGGGAAATTGCTGGCTGTTTTTCCTGAAGCCGATTCATTATTTAAACTAAATAAGTATTGTCGCAAAGGCGGCGCTGTTTATTGTCTGCCGGCAGTTGCCACAAACACAAAAGATGTTTTTTATAAATGCATTGATGCAGTAAAAGATTATTGGGGGCAAAAAGGCGGGGGCATTCTGGGTTTGCACATCGAAGGCCCCTGGATCAATCCGGCAAAAAGGGGAGCTCATATTGAAAAACAGATTCACGCACCAACAAAAAAAGAAGTCGAAGAATTGCTCGAATATGGGAAAGGCGTAATCAAAATGATCACACTTGCGCCGGAAATTTGCAGCAAAGAAATTTTAGAAATAATTCTTTCACACAATATCATCATTTCGGCAGGACATAGCAATGCTACATATAAAGAAGCAATGGAGGGTTTTAAAAATGGAATCAGGGCGGTCACACATATATATAATGCCATGAGTCCGCTGCAGCACCGGGAGCCGGGGCTGGTGGGGGCTGCATTCGATCATCCTTCGGTAATGGCCTGCATTATTCCGGATGGACATCATGTGGACTATGCCGCCATCCGCATTGCAAAAAAAATTATGGGAGAAAGATTGTTTGCTATCACTGATGCGGTGACAGAAACTACCGAAGGAATTTATCTGCACAAACCGGCAGGCGATAAATATAAAGCCTCCGGCATTCTCAGTGGTTCAGCGCTTACAATGAATAAAGCATTGCAAAATCTGGTGGATCATGCAGGCATTGAATTGGGCGAAGCATTACGGATGTGCAGTCTTTATCCTGCCAGGTTGATGAAACTTGACAATAAATTGGGTAAAATTGAAAAAGGCTATTCTGCAAAATTGCTGATACTGGATGAAAAGCTTCATCTTGTAAAACTCGTCTCATAAAGGCATAGCAATTTTTAATCAGAGAGTCGTTGTTATTTTCAAAAACTTTTCCCAACTTTAGTGACTCAATTTTTTAACCCGGTAAATTGTCAACTAACATGAGAAAGTTCATTACGCTTGCAGCCATCGCTTCCGCAATTATTGCCGCTGCTTATTTTACAGCCTGCAATAATAATAAATCGGAACCACAGGCTGACAACAAAGAAGACTCCATTAAAAGGGTAATAGCAAGAGGTGAATATCTTGCCAATCATGTGGCACCCTGCCTGGATTGCCACAGCAAACGGGACTATACAAAATTTTCCGGACCGGTTGTACCCGGTACCGAAGGAATGGGCGGTGAAGTCTTTGATCAAAAACTTATGGGGATTCCCGGAACCGTCTATGCAAGAAATATTACACCTGATCCCGAAACGGGCATTGGCACATGGACTGATGATGAAGTGTTGCGGGCCATTACTCAGGGGATCAGCAAGAATGGCGATACACTTTTTCCCATCATGCCCTATGTAAATTTTAATCATATGGCCAAAGAAGATCTTATGAGTATCATAGCTTATATCCGTACATTGAAATCTATAAAAAATAAAGTACCGACAAGACAACTTATGATACCTATAAGCATGGCTTATCCTGGACCGGCTTTACAAAAATCAATTGACGCTAATATGCGGCCACCAGAAAGCGATCCTGTGAAATACGGCGAATACCTGATGAATGCCGCTGTTTGTACTGACTGTCATACGCCCCAGGTAAAGGGCCAGTTTGATTTTAGCCGTGCTTTTGGCGGAGGCTTAGCTTTTGATGTTGGCACTTTTAAAGTAAACTCAGCTAACATTACCCCTGATTCTGCAACAGGTATAGGAACATGGACAGAAGAACGGGTTATGAATAAATTCACCGTTTGCCGGGAAGAGAAGGGATACAACTATGATCCGGGAAAACAAAATACGATCATGCCGATTGTTAGCTATGCCGGCATGACCGATAATGATCTGAAAGCTATGTATGCATATTTGCGCACCGTGAAGCCGGTGAAAAATAAAGTGGAAAAATATCCACAATAAAGTTTCATTTATATTTATCAAAAACCCTCTTTTTAACTTACACCCAAACTTAGTGTATGAAAACCCTTATAATCATTTTGCTGATTGCTGCTATTATTGGGCTCTTTACTGTTCCCAGTCAGAAAAAATTCAATAACTACCTTGTAAAGAAAGGAAAGGACATTGGCAAATGTATAGGCCCCACGGGCATAAGGCACTATTCTTACAAAGTTTTTTCTATTGATTATGTAGATTATTGTGTGTCGGCGGTTAGCAATAGTAATGGAATAATTACTCCCACACTTCTTCCAGCACATACCGATAAGTACCTCGGTATTTTTGGCATTGTTCTTCAAAATGTAAAATAGAGGCTTTTAATAATAATAACCAGCCCCTGGTTTGAACCTAAAGCCTTCTTCATGAATTGTTTCAGGGAAAATTCTTACCGCTTACCAAAAAGAGCATATTCTTCTTCTTTTATAGTATTTCATTCACTAAATTGGCAGACTTTTCTTGTCATACAAACGTTTGTCAGTTATGGAAAATAAATACAAGCTTGCCATCAACCGTTTTATGGAGTGGGCAACCGTACGCAACCCCTTCCACCCGGAATTTCTCCAAGCTGTTTCGGAAGTAGCAAATGCGGTTATTCCTTTTATAGAAGAACATCCTGAATATAAAAAAGCATGTATCATGGAAAGAATGACTGAAGCCGAACGGATCATTATTTTCCGTGTGCCCTC
>JAHEZF010000291.1 GCA_023251215.1 Sphingobacteriales bacterium
GTTTACTTTTAAGGGCCGTCAAAGACTATGACGTTGATAGGCTACAGGTGTAAAAGTGGTAACACTAAAGCCGAGTAGTACTAATTGCCCGTACGCTTTAATTTTATTGGCCTCCCCAAACCCCTCCGAAGGAGGGGCTTTGGATGGCTTCAGATATTCGTCTAACATTCCCAATATGTATTTTATTAAAGTTGACTTGTTGAAAAGTTGACAAGTTGAAAAGGTATTTTACCTGTCAACTTATTAACCTATAAACTTATCAACTCAACGATTTATGGTGGTTTTTCAGAGGGTGTTCACCTCTTCCCATACCGAACAGAGAAGTTAAGCCCCTCATGGCCGATGGTACTGTACCACAATACGGGAGAGTAGGTAGCTGCCATATTTTTTTTAAAAGCCCCTGACAGTTTTGTTGGGGCTTTTTTATTCTACGAATTCCATTTGCAAATTAATGTACCTTCATTAAATAAGACTTTTTCTCCTTCCCTATCCATAACTGCTATCCGCAGCCTCATACGTGTAACAAAATTTTTCACTTCAAATTTTCACGTTATGAGAAACATAAAAGTCTTTTCAATTGTCTTCATTACAGTTTTATTGAATTCCGGATTTGTTCAGGCACAAAATTGTAATTGCCCACCTTCCTCGGTGAGCGGAGTTACGCTAAAGGAAAATGAAAGCGATAAAGAAAAAAAATGTGAAACCAAAGAAGGTCATACCTCCTGCAGTTTTATCTGCAAGTATCGTCTTGGAATTACTTCCTATGAAATTTGGGTCACGGCGGGATGGGTAACTGCTACCAATAGTCCCAATGCTTACTGGTCCTGTAATAACCAGGGATCCAATTACTGGAATCTTGTCAGCACTAAAAAAAGGCTGGCTTATGCTCACACGTTTTCTACCGTGGGAAAGCCAGAGTTGGCTTATGAGGCCACAAAGATCGGGCAACAGCTTATTCAACAAGTGGAGTCATATGCTCTTCCCTGCCCTGGCATCCAGCCAAAGGAGGATATTGAATTTGGAGATTACGACGGAGCTTTCCGAGCTATATCAGGCGACGTGTGGATTGTGACACCCGATGGCAGAAAAAATAAAGCGTCAAATGGAACTGCCCTTTATAGAGGGTGCAAAATAATTACAGGAAATAATGCCCTGGCAAGAATTGAAATTAAAAGTAAAGTAAATGATAATGAAATATATATTCCGGAAAACGAAAAAGGTGTACTGACTATGGATATTTCCGAAAATTCGGAAATTGACATGAGGGAATTGCTGGCAGCAGAAAATTTAACACAGGACCAGAATCAAAAGAAACGGACTGTATTTGAGATGATAAAAGGAACGATTCATTGGCTAACAAGAAACTGGAAAAAAAATACGAGTGGTATCATACTACAACAATACGAAAATGCTATATGGATCAGGGGAACAGACTTTATTGCTTCTTATTCGGCTTTGAATAAATCAACCGACATCTATCTTAATGAGGGGGAACTGGAATTTAAAGATAAGCGTACCGGGCAAATCAAGAGACTTTCTTCCGGTCAAACTATTACATTTCAAAACTATAGTTTTTCAGAGCCGGTTTATATGCCGCTGGCTATGTGGGAAGAACAATTAGCGATAGCAGGTTTTTCAAATCTGGATCAGAAAGAAAAAATGAACCGAAATGAAACAAACCAATACACGATCAGATGTGACGGAAAACAGTATTCCACTTTCTTAGAAAAGGGACAGCAGTTTGAAGGCAAACCGATTGATGTTTATTATTATGAAATCTATGATGCAAATAAAATACAGGTTGAACAAAATGGTAAAAAACTTTATGGCCGGTTTGTCCGGGTGCCATCGGCAGATTATTTTGATCAGTCGATGGTTGTTTGGCATCACAGTACCTGGGCTTTCAACGGTATAAACTGGATACAGCAGGATAATAAAAATGTCCGTGTGGAAATAATACAATAAATTTTTAGACAAACAGATTATTCAATATTGCTTTTGGCAAGACAGTTAATTTTCCCGGTCTTTTTATTTTGCATAAACGAAGCAATGAATACATCTTCTTTTTTCAAACCGGGTGGAAGATTGAATGCAGTTGTTTGTTCCTTTGCCTGGGCAGGCATTTCAGATAACTCTCTTACAATATTAATATGATGCAGGGTTCTTCCTTCGTTCTCACCACGTCTGATTTTATTTGTTGCTGTTTTCTGAACAAGTGAAATTATTAATTGATCCTGCTTTGGGATGCTGCCTTCCGTTGAATAGGTAACTTCAATTTTGCCTGAAGCATTTTGATTTGCTTTCAGTTTTATAGTTGCCGAAACATTTTCTTTCAGTTGTTCCTCAACAGTATTTGTCAATTTAGTTTTATCGGAACCGACAAATTCTTCTTTGCCATTTACAATCGCTTCGGGTGTATAAATTGAATTGAGATTGAAAATACCGGCATAATATTTCTGCCTTGAAGTAAAGTCAACAGAGCTAAAGGGATCTTTCCATCCCAAACGATCCCAATAGTCTACATGATAACCCAAAACAACAACATTTTTATCAGCATATTCTTTTTGAATTTCTGCAACAGCGTCATCTGCTGGCGGACAACTGGAACAACCTTCGGAAGTAAATAGTTCTATTACTGCAAAGCCTGCTTGTCCGGTAGGCAAGCTCTGCTGATCTCGGGGTTCTAAAACAAAGCCAAAAAGAAATAGCAGGATTAATACACAAATTCCTGCCGTTATAAAAATTCTTTTCATATCATAAAGCTAAGAAGACTTCTGGCTTGGCTATGTCTTAAGAATGACAGTATTTTACTTTAACACTCTGTAAACAGGATAACGCAGATTCACCGGCTCAAAGTAAGGTGAATTCTGAAATACAAAATTAAGTTGCGCATTAGCACTCTTGGCAAATGTGGTATCTGTGGCTCTTCTCTGTTGCAGCTTTGTTTTTAGATCGGGGTTTGTTTTCAAAAATTCTGCTGCAATATCTTCGAATGCATAACCGGAGTAAC
>JAHEZF010000292.1 GCA_023251215.1 Sphingobacteriales bacterium
TGTCGATATATTTCGCAGGCCACTTGAGTCCTTTTGTTTCAAATTGTTTTTGAAGGGTGTCTTCTTTATGTTGCAGTGCTTCATTAGGACGTTGAAAGGTTTTCTGGTAATCAATAAACGAAGTGTAGGAAGTGCCGTTTTTTTGCACGCCGGGTTGTGCAGCCACAAAGGATGTATAGCCAATGGTCAATAATAAGAAAACTAATAAACTTTTCATTATCAGTTTCGTTAATGCCTTAACGGAAGCATGCCGGTTTTATTACTGCGATATTGCCAATGATTTGTAAAGATAAAAACTGAAGTCCGAAGCCGGAAGTCTGAGGTTTGAAAAGAAAATTTAAAAGCTTTGTAATTTCAGACTTCTGACCTCCGACCTCATGCTGCTTCTCTCACAAGTTGCCTCTCGCCGCCTGTTCCCTCTCAATGGCTTCAAACAATGCTTTAAAATTTCCTTTGCCAAAACTTTTGGCTCCTTTACGTTGTATGATCTCGAAGAAAAGCGTTGGCCTGTCTTCTACTGGCTTTGAAAACAATTGTAACAAATAGCCTTCGTTGTCCCGGTCAACTAAAATTCCCAGTTCTTTCAAAGGTTCCAGGTCTTCGTCAATACGCCCCACCCTATCCAGCAGATCATCATAATAAGTATTGGGAACTTTTAAAAATTCAACACCACGATTCCTTAACTCGGCTACAGTCTTTACAATATCATTTGTCGCCATTGCCACATGCTGCACGCCTTCACCATTGTAAAATTCAAGGTATTCTTCTACTTGTGATTTATTCTTTCCTTCGGCTGGTTCGTTTATCGGAAACTTTACATAACCATTGCCGCTGCTCATCACCTTACTCATCAGGGCTGAGTATTCAGTCGAGATATCTTTATCATCAAATGTGAGAATATTCCGGAAGCCCATCACGTCTTCATAAAATTTTACCCGGGGGTTCATCTGGTTCCATCCGACGTTACCCACGCAATGATCCACATACAACAAACCCGTATCTGCAGGTTTAAAATGCGGATTGCCCCACGGTTTGTAACCGGGCATGAAAGCTCCTTTATAATTTTTTCGTTCAACAAATAAATGCACGGTATCACCATAAGTATGAATGCCGCTCAGTACAACTTCGCCGTTTTCATCTTTTAATCTATGAGGCTGCATATAAGTTTTAGCGCCTCTCTTTGTTGTTTCTTCCCAGGCGCTGATAGCATCGTTTACGCCGAGAGCAAGCACTTTAACACCGTCACCATGTTTGTAAATATGATCAGCGATGAGGTTATCTGTTCTTAATGCTGTAGTAAGAACAAAAGTGAGTTTATTCTGACGCACAGCATAGCTGGCCCTGTCCTTGACTCCTGTTTCAGGCCCGGCATATGCCAATGCCTGGAAACCGAATGCAGTCATGTAGTAATGTGCAGCTTGTTTGGCATTGCCTACATAAAACTCCACATGATCCGTTCCTTCCAATGGAAGGAAATCGGTCTGAGTTTTTGAATTAGTATTTGTATCTGTAATTGTGTTCATGATTTTGAAACCTGACAACCGTCAGGCAGGTTTTAATAAAAAAAGTGCAGCAGTTAATCCTGAAGACTGTTTCAAAATGCACTATCCATAGCAAGAGTTTCCATCAGCAGGCTAAACTGGCTGCGTTTGTCAGAAAAAAGTTTATGAGGATAATCTGGAATCATATCATAAAAATAAGAAATAACGAATTAGGAATAAGAAATGAGAAAGGCTATCAATTCCTTATTTCTTATTTTTCATTTCTTATTCCCTGCCTGTCCGGTCAGGCGGGCTTATTTTTTCACTCCCCTTATCTTTGCCACCATGTTAAAAGTTGGCATACTCGGTGGCGGACAACTGGGAAGGATGTTACTACAGGCAGCAGCCAATTACCCTGTTGAAACATTTGTATTGGAGAATGACCCTGAATGTCCCGCTGCTCATCTCTGTCATCATTTTGTTCCCGGTAATATCAGGGATTTTGATGCAGTATATGATTTCGGGAAAGGATTGGATGCACTGACCATTGAGATCGAACATGTTAATATAGATGCCCTGGAAAAATTAGAGAACGAAGGCGTAAAGATCTTTCCAAAACCGGCGGTACTGAAGATCATCAAGAATAAGATACTGCAAAAACAATATTATGCGGATAACCAGTTACCCAGTGCGGAATATCAGGTTGTACATAACCGCACCGATATCCAGCAATATGAATACATGCTGCCGTCCTTCAACAAACTTGCAGAGGGCGGGTATGACGGCAGAGGCGTTCAGCTTATCCGGACAAGCGAGGACATAAATAAAGCGTTTATTGGTGCTGCGATCCTGGAAAAAATGGTGGATATAAAAAAAGAGATCAGTGTGATGGTGGCAGTGAATAGTAAAGGGGAGACCGCTCATTATCCTCCTGTGGAAATGATCTTTGATCCCGATCTTAATTTGCTCGACTACCAGCTTTGCCCGGCAGAACTGCCCGATAAAATATTGTGGAAAGCGGAAGCCATCGCACTGGCTGTTGCCCGCAATTTTCATTCGCCGGGATTGTTTGCCGTGGAAATGTTCATTGATGCCAATGATGATGTCTTTGTGAATGAAACAGCGCCACGTGTACACAACAGTGGTCATCATACTATTGAGGCACATTATTGTTCACAATTTGATATGCTCTGGCGGATAATGCTTAGGTATCCCCTGGGTAATACTGATGCTATACTTCCTTCCATTATGATTAATATTATCGGTGCTGAAGGATTTAATGGAAATGTAAAATATGAAGGGTTGGAAGAAGTGCTGAAGCTCGAAAATGCTTTTGTACATCTTTATGGAAAGACACAAACAAAACCCGGCCGCAAAATGGGACATGTAACCTTTCTGAGTAAAGAAAAACAAGACTTGTTACAGAAATCCATCAAAGTAAAAAGAACATTAATCGCCAGGTCATAACTGCCCTTCTATCCGCTTTAAAAACCACCTGTACTCCCGAAAAACAGCCTTTGAAGGTAAG
>JAHEZF010000293.1 GCA_023251215.1 Sphingobacteriales bacterium
TGTTTTCTTTTTAAAGTATTGTGTGGCGGCATCCTTTGGCCCTTTCACAATGTTCAATGCGTCAGTAATGGTCATTTCTTTAATAGCATCCACAAAAATCGGTTTGGCATAGCCTACGGCATCTTCTGCTCCTCGGTTGATTGCAAGAATAGCTTTATCCACTTGCGTACCCATGCCGACATTGCGCAAACTGTTCTCTATCTTTTTTGCATCGGGAGGTAAAAAGAGTTTATACGCTTCACTGCCAAAAAATCCGTCTGCTTTATTGAGATTCAATACTGCCTTTGTAACTCCCTGCGCCAGGGCTTCTTTTACTCCCTGGCCGGCTTCATTTTCAGAAATACGGGATGTGGAATCTTTTGAAAACAGTTTTGGTAATTTTAATTTGATCTGTGACCGGGCAGGTGAGGCGAGAACAATAGAAAATAAAAAAGTGTAGAAATAAGTTTTCATAATGAATTTAGTTTTACAGTACTGCCCAAATTACCGGCCAGAACCTGTAGCACCAAAACATTGCGGGGAATTTAGCTATACTTTAAGGGATTCTTTACGCTTTGCTATCCGCTCACGGATGATGTGGAAAAACCGGGATCTTTCTTTTTCACTTACGTCACTGATAAGTGTAGATCGTTTCATCTGGTTTTGCATTTGAGTGTACATGTTTTCGGTAAAAGCCACATCCCTTGTCATCATATAATTAATCGTAGTATGGGTAAGAAAAGACATCTTTACACCATCATTGATGGCCAGCATACTGTTATCTCCCAGCATCACTTCATTGAAATACATTTTAAATTCGCCTGTCGGTTTTTGTTCCGGATCGCCATATTTGAATTTATACCCGAGGGAGGCCTGTTTTTCCAGGTGATCCCAGGTTTTTTCAATGGCTTCATATAACAGCAGGGCGTCTTCATCCGATTCAAACACTTGTCCGTCGCGGTAAAATTCTATCTGGCGGAAAATGATGTTCATACTTTCTATATTCCAGATCTCTGTACTTGGCAACCGGGAATAAAGCCCCAGCACTTTCTGATCGAGTGCAAACAAATCATCGGGATAATCCGAAAATTTAAATTTTCTTTTTGCAAATCCCGGAAACTGCAGATAACTTTTCATCCAGAAAAACCATTTGAATGCAGCTATTTCCCGGAAATGAAAATGATGAAAGATGGGCAGGTCTTTACATGAATAATAAAACTCCTTACTCTTAAAACTGTTCAAATAGGCCATCATGTGATGGATGCTGGTAAGATACTGGTCAAACCCGTAGGTTTTTACATTCACAATATTTCCCTGGAACAAAAACCCTCCCAGTGGTATTTCCATTAACTGGTCAAGGGAAATTTTATATTGGGTAGCAAGAATAAATAATTCATCAAACGTAATTGTTTTTTCGGCCCGCATGCGGCGATAGGCACTGTCGCTGCTGATGTCAAGAAGTTTCGCCACTTCATCTGCAACGGAAGTTTCCGCAGGTAACTTTGTTTTTATTAACTGGAAAAACTGTTGTTGAATTTCATTTATATTCATAGCTCCTGCTTTTTATTTAAAGATGTTTTTTTCGATCACTGATCTTGGCCAGCATAATGCCAAAGAAAAGATTTCGTTGCTTTTCGCTGGTCTGGCTGATAATGGTTGATCTTTTCATCAGGTTCTGCAGGTCATTATAGCAGGGATCACAGAAAGCTTCATCTCTTGTAAACATATAATTTAAAACATCGTAATTCAAAAAAACTGTTTTCACCCTGTCTGTAACCACCATTATGGTATTATCGCCCAGCACTACCCGGTTAAAGTAGAACTTATAATTACTCTTTCTGGTTTCGGGGTTTTCGCCCGGCATGAACTTGCAGCCGTAATCCACTTCGTTTCTCAGGTGATCAAAAGTCTGTTCCAGTGATTCATAAATAGTTTTAATATCTGCAGTCGAAGAAAAATAACCGGAATCTTTATAAAACTCGATCTGTGAGATAGCACTGTTAATAGATTCCGTATTCCATATCTCTGAAGAAGGGACATTGTTGTAAGCTTTGGTTAATTCCTGGCTCAGGCTTTCTATTTCCGGGGAAACACAACTCATATCAAAATGACGGGTAATGAAATCCGGGTGCTGGATAATACTTTTCATCCAGAAGAAATAACGGAAAGCAATGAGCGGTTTATAATAAAAATTATGGAACAGGGGCATATCTTTGGTCAGGTAAATGATCTCTTTGTGAATAAAGCCGCCGGCATACTGCACCTGTTTGATAAGATCGGCCAGGTATTTCTCATAGCTATAGTTTTTTATATTAATGCGCACATTTTGAAAAAGGGTGGCCCCGCTTTGCACATTCAGTATCTGGTCCAGCGACAATTTATAATGCTGGCAAAGTTCCCTTGCTTCGTCCAGTACCAGGGGCGTTTCGCCCCGGATGCGCCGGTAAGAACTGTCGCCGCTTATATGAAGTATCTCAGCGACAGCATCCACCAATGATACGTTCAGCGGTAAAAGTTCCTTGATCCGCTGGAACAGAAATTCCTGTGATTGGTAGAAAGGCATCGTTGGGTTTATAGTTGGCGGCTATTAACGAATAGCTGTTAAGTTAAATCAATTTACAGGAAGCAACAACCTTTCATCCCGCTTTAGTTGCAAAAACTGCAACAAAACTGCCGAAGATTCCACTTCAGCAACTAATAACCCTGTAGAGAAAATCAACTGCCAAACCGGTTGCAAAATCTGCAAATCAAGGAACTGTTAATGCAAAATTCAATTATACAAGGGCTTTTCACGGCAGTAGCTTGGCATCATGAAAAAATCAACAATCATGAAACCAAATACAATGAATCAGAAAATCCTGCTCTTTACGGGTACCAGTTTTACCAAACAAGAGTTCTGCAGCAGGGATACGGGTAAAGAAAGAAAAGAAAGTTCAGCAATGGAACAACTGGAAAGAGCCTGCTGGGATGGAATGCTTAGCGAAATGCTGCCAGAATTGGTGGGTAGCCCCTCTGCCAAAAG
>JAHEZF010000294.1 GCA_023251215.1 Sphingobacteriales bacterium
GCCTGATCAACTTTGCTGTACCGATGAGTTTCTCAGCATTGTAAACCCTGACCAGGTATATTCCTTTTGCAAATCTTCCAAGAGGTATGTCGAATGTTGCTTTTCCCGTTCCTTTTGACCTTTGCATCCGCATCATCAGCCTTCCATTCATATCATAAATATTGATGGGCATGTTGGGAACTGCATAACTGGTTTCCACCTCAAGGCTTGCCTTGTCGCTGGCAGGAGGATTGGGAACAATAGTTATCTTGTCAGTAATGGGAGGCAATGTGCAAACAGCAGCAAGGTTTACATTGGCGGTGTCTATGTACACAGCCGTAAAACTAGCGGTTGCAGTATCAACGATCTGGTGGATGCGATAAGAAATTGTTCCTGCAGGAACACTTGTGATGTCGTTGCTGAATTGGTAATTGTGATTGCTCAGAATGATTCCTGCCTGCGGATTCATTTCTCCAATTTTGATGTAGCTGACATCTCCGGGAGCTTTTCTTTCAATCTCATATTTCATTGCAGCTATATCTTTGCCGTTCCAGTTAAGCGTTACTGTGCAATTACTCGTATTCAATGTGGCGGCAGAAATTGAATAATCAACCAGCAGACCGGTAAATGCTGTTTTCATATTGGGAATTCCGTAGCCAATCCGGTCATTGGGAGTAGCTGCAATGCTTCCGGCCTTTTGTAATGCTCTTACAATTTTCATATTATTAAATTCAGGAAAGCCCTGCCACAGGCAGGCGCCCATACCCGCCATATTAGGACAGGCAAACGAAGTTCCGCTGGAAGCTCCTATAGTATTATTAGTGGCCTGCACTACTGCACTAACACCTATTGATGCTACATCTGGCTTAATTTGTCCATCGGATGAAGGTCCGTAACTGGAAAAAGAACCAACCACACCGGCTGAATTTACAGCACCCACAGCCACCACACTATCTCCATCAGCCGGGGTACTGAGGAAATGCCAGGAGCTTGTCCCATCGTTTCCGTTTGCAGCAAATACAAGCATTCCTTTTTTTGCAGCAAGGTCAGCAGCTATGGCGCCCATGGTTGTATTACCATTCATATCATTATAAGTGTGATTGAAAATCGGATTATCAAAAGTTGTATAGCCGAGAGAAGTTGAAATGACTTCTGCACCGGCACTGTCTGCTTTCTCAGCGCCGCATGACCAGTTATGTTCTTCTATCGGGTATTCCGTAGGAGCATCTTCAGTCCGGTATAAATAAAAACTCGCCTTAGGAGCTTTCCCTACAAATTGCCCTGGAATATTAGCAACAATAGTGGATAAACATTGCATTCCATGGGGATGATCGTTCACATCTGTATTACCCGATACAAAATCCCAGGTACCCAACACCTGTCCATTGGCATTCATACTGTCAAATGCTCTTAGTGTGGCATAATTTGTAAAACCCGCATCCAGCATGGCAATCTGCATTCCCTGGCCCCGCAAACCGATATTGTGCAAAAATTCAGCATTGTGCAGGTGAATTTCAGTATATGAATTGGTACCATAATTATAATAATCTGCTTCTATCTGTGTGGGCCTTTCAGTAATAGATAACGGTGAAACCGCTTCTTCCATTTCAAACTTATTCCGGGGAAACCCGCCACTTCCGGTTGTTCTTGCTGCAATTCCGCTAACGCTTTGTACAAATGAAAATCCATTGATGGTAGTAATCGCATTGGCATCAGAAGTTTGAATGGAAACAGAATTCAGCCATTTCGATATATTCAGTACGGTAACATTCGGTACATTTCTTATCTGTGTTACATAAGAAGGAGTAACCGGCAGGTCAGTGCTGTCAATAGCAATACCGTAACGGTTCCTTCTGTCAAGAGAACGTTGTGAGAGGTAGGCAATAGGATTGGTTAATGAATAGGGTGTTCCGTTTTTGTTCCTCAGCTTTACCAGGTAACGGGTAAACTGTGCCTGGGAATCATCAACTACAACAATGCCCAAAATTAAAAAGAGTAAAAATCTTTTCATTTGATGCCGGCTTTTATACGCCTCAAAATTACGGGATAAAAGAGGAATTAATTATGGTCAATCATCCACATCCTGATTCCAAAGCCAGTTTTATATGGGCCTCCCTGGCCGCTGGGGTTAGGCTGGTATTCCCACATTTCGTATTCGCGGTAAACAAGGCCAATGTTTTTCGAGTATTTCTCTACCGCCCTGTTTTTGGATGCATAGTCATTCGGATTAATGATAGGAACATTAATAAATTCATCAACTTCTTCTATACTGTACACATCACTGTAATTCTGTCCTCTATAACTGAATGAAGAGGATGCACCATCAAAATAGAAGTCCCAATCTTCCATGTAATCATCGTTACTGAAGTTATACAGGAGTTCATAAGGGTTATGAGGTAAATATTTATTTCCTTTCCAGCTATTGCCATTTTTTACAGGTAAATGCAATTTGATAAAACGAAGATTATTTTCATCCTTAACTTCAATCCTGTCAGAATAAGGAGTAATGAAATAAGAATCGGGTGACGTGGCCTGCCAGGGTTGAGTACCTGCAGAATCTCTTTGATAAGTGAACACACGATAGGTGGTTTGACCGAGATTGTCGGTTATCTGCGCTTCAATGACATGCTTTATCTGGTATTTGTGTATTTCGGTGTTGCGGCCAAAATTGGTGAATACAGTAGAATCAATCCTATAAGTAATGTATTTGCCTACAACAGTTGGCAAATAATCACTCAACGGTTCAGTAGTAAATATATCTTTCTTGTTACAGGAAAACAGGATGATTACTGCAATTGCCCAAAGGCTAAAGCGGGTTAATGAAAGGGATCTCATAAGTGATTTTTCTGAATTCATGGATACAAAGTTTGTTCGGTTATAGACTGTTTTCATGGATACATGGCTGCTTGCAACTTTTCAGCTTTTTGCGGATATGTAACACAAGCAAAAGTAAAAACAAAAAGCGGGGAATTATAATGACCCCGCTTTAAAACGTATTATTTACAGGTTTATTGCCCAG
>JAHEZF010000295.1 GCA_023251215.1 Sphingobacteriales bacterium
TCCACTATGAATAAAATTGTGAACGGTGCAGATGAAGCTATTCGGGATATTGGTGATGGCGCTACCATAATGTTAGGTGGCTTTGGACTTTGTGGAATTCCGGAAAATTGTATCGATGCCTTAAAAAGAAAGGGTTCTACTTCACTTACCTGTATTTCCAATAATGCAGGGGTTGATGATTTTGGATTAGGTTTATTACTTAAAACAAGGCAAATAAAAAAAATGCTAAGTTCTTATGTTGGAGAAAACGAGGAATTTGAAAGACAATTATTAAATGGTGAGCTGGAAGTGGAATTGATACCGCAGGGCACACTGGCAACAAGAATACAAATGGCAGGAATGGGCATACCCGCATTTTTTACGCCTGCAGGTTTTGGTACTGAGATAGCAGAAGGAAAAGAAATAAAAGAATTTAATGGCAAAATGTATTTAATGGAAATGGCATTGCATGCCAATTTTGCTATTGTGAAGGCATGGAAGGGTGATAGGTATGGCAATCTTGTTTTCAGAAAGACTACAAGAAATTTTTCAACTTCAATGGCAAAAGCAGGAGATATCACAATTGCTGAGGTGGAAGAGTTGGTTGAACCGGGAGAATTGGATCCAGATCATATTCATGTTGCCGGGATCTATGTGCATAGAATTTTCCAGGGAAGTAATTATGAAAAACGAATCGAAAGAAGGACTGTGCAGATAAAAAACTAAAGTCGGAGGTTGGAAGTCTGAATAATCAATAATTAATAATCAATATGCCTCTTGATAAATACGAAATAGCTAAACGAATTGCGCAGGAGCTTCGCGATGGAATGTATGTGAATCTTGGTATTGGAATTCCCACACTTGTTGCCAATTTTATTCCACCAGGAATAAGCATCGTGTTACAAAGTGAGAATGGAATGTTGGGTATGGGACCTTATCCCGCCGGGGAAGAAGTAGACGCTGATCTCATTAATGCTGGAAAGGAAACTGTAACAATTTTACCGGGAGGCGCATTTTTTGACAGCGCCGAAAGTTTTGGAATGATAAGGGCAGGTAAAGTTGATCTGACTGTATTGGGAGCAATGGAAGTAAGTGAAAAAGGAGATATTGCAAATTGGAAAATACCGGGAAAGATGGTAAAAGGAATGGGAGGCGCAATGGATCTTGTTGCCAGTGCAAGAAATATTATAGTTGCCATGATGCATACGAATCCAAAAGGTGAATCAAAACTATTACCGGCTTGTCAATTACCACTTACAGGAGTAAAATGTGTAAGGAGGATCGTTACTGACTTAGCTGTACTGGACATCACGGCAAATGGGTTTAAACTTTTAGAAAGAGCACCCGGCGTAAGTGTTGATGAAATAAAATCAAAAACAACAGGCAAATTGATTACAGAAGGTGAAATTCCTGAAATGAAAATTTGAGGTGTCATGTCTGAAGTCAGAAACCTGAGAATGCATCCTGTTTAGAAGGCTCCATTCATAGCTCATATATCCGAGATCCGAACCTCAATCAACAAGGTTATTCTTTACCGCAAAGAAAACAAGACCGGCTGTATTCCTGCTTCCAAATCTTTCCATCAACCTGTCTTTGATTGCCTCAACAGTTCTTGCGCTGATCTCCATTTTTTGAGCTATTTCCTGCGCTGTAAATTCCATGCAGATATAGCGAAGCACTTCTCTTTCTTTATCATTCAATGTGATCTCGCTGTTTAGTGAGGGCACCACTTTTTGCCGGGCATGCGAACGTTTCAGCAAAATGCGATTGACAAAATTATTGAGGTAGTAACCCTTTTCATACACATCCATGATAGCTTTTCTTATTTCCTGTGGCTCGGCGTTTTTAAGCAGGTACCCATTGGCGCCGTTTTCCATCATGTGATAAACAAATCTTTCATCTTCATACATGGTAAGCACTACAACTTTTATCTGAGGGTATTGTTTACTTATGATCTTGGTTGCTTCCATACCATCCTTGCCAGGCATTCGCAGGTCCATAAGGATCACATCGGGTTCATTAGCCGGTATTCCTTTTAATAATTCCTCACCATTTTCTGCTTCCAATACAAATTTGATATTAGTATAGGGACGAAGGGAAAGAATGACTCCTTTACGGAAAATTTTGTGGTCGTCGGCGATAGCTACTTTAATGATTCCCATAGTGATCAGATTACACCAAAATTATTAATTAATATCTTAGTGGCACAGATAAAATATTTACTGGGATCTTATGTGCTGTACGGATCATCTTTAGGCACTTCGATAGTTACCTTATAATAAGTTTGAGAAATATCTTTTTCAAAAAGTATTTCTCCTTGTAATAACCGGATACGGCTGCCGATATTTTTTAGTCCCAAACCAATATTGCTTTTATTCAATTTTTCAAAATCAGATTGTATAATGCCGCGACCGTCATGGTGAATACGCAAATAGAATTTATCGCCATGTACATTTTGAGTAAGGTGGATAAAACTGGAGTTGCTGTGCTTGAGAATATTATTGATAAGTTCCTGTACGATACGGAAGACAAGCAATTCTTTTTCAGGTTTAAGCCTGTCTTTATAGTCATGAAAACGCTGGCTTGCATTCACGGTGCCGCTGCCACTAATTTTTTGAAACAGGTCATTGATGGCCGATTCCAATCCAAAGTTCTTAAGTGTTGGCGGCATCAGGTCATGACTGATGTTGCGGATCAATTGAATCGTATCATCGATGATTTGTCTAGCCTGGAAAATACTTTGCAATTGATTCACCCTATCCTGGTTTACCAGGTTTTCATTCAAGTAAAGTCTTGCAGTAGCAAGTAAAGGTCCGGCATCATCATGCAAGTCGGCTGCCAGTCGCTGACGTTCTTCTTCCTGCATTTTAATAGAAGCATTCAGCATCATTTTTTGCTGGTCTATTTCCATTTGCTGCAGTTTCTGCTGAAAGCGCTGCACCCTGCGTTGATGCATAATAATAAAGATCACAAGCCCCACAGTAAGCACAAGC
>JAHEZF010000296.1 GCA_023251215.1 Sphingobacteriales bacterium
AGCCGTAACATTGGCTAAGGGTTCAGTTGTGTCAATACCATGATCTTCCAGCCGGTTCAGAAATAAATTGCAGCTAAACTTTTGGGCAAACGAATAATGCACCGGATCACCTTCTTCCTGGCTGGCTGAGAAACCATGGATATAAACAACAGCATATTCTGTTTTTTGTTTCAATGAATCATTCAGCCATAAAATTCTTGCTTCGTTATCAGGTTTTAGTTTATGAAGTGATTTAACGTCACTTATATATTTTTCCAATTGAACAGGATCGGCAGGAACAGCAGGCAGTTTCAGATTGTACTTTGGAGAAGAGGTTTGCGGGCCGAGAAAATAAACTATGATCAGTAATAAAAGAGTGATGCCAAGCCATTTGAGAAATTTCATGAAAACTATTTTCATTAAAACTACGCCAAAACGCCGTTTTAAAGTGAATTAAGTCCCTGTTAACCGTTTGTTTCGTTTGCTGCAGTAGCCGTTTTGACGTACCTTCGCCGCTCGTTTGCCCCCATCCCCTGAAGGGGAACAACGACTACTCAATTAATAAGAATATTCTTTATCATTTATGAGGATGCAGGGGGAAATCATTTTGTGATTAAAGACACTTAAAAGCCCCTTTAGGGGTTTGGGGTATGAACATCAGAAACATCGCCATCATTGCCCACGTTGACCACGGTAAAACCACTTTGGTTGATAAAATTTTGCACGCCACCAAGGTTTTCCGGGATAACCAGGAAACCGGCGAGCTGATCATGGACAGCAATGAACTGGAGAAAGAAAGAGGCATCACGATTTTCAGCAAGAATGCAGCTGTTGTTTATAATGACGTT
Source organism: Sphingobacteriales bacterium (assembly GCA_023251215.1). Lineage (GTDB taxonomy): Bacteria > Bacteroidota > Bacteroidia > Chitinophagales > Chitinophagaceae > JAHEZF01. The sequence continues at coordinate 828 of JAHEZF010000296.1, forward strand.
AAAATAAATGTGATTGACACACCCGGCCACGCCGATTTTGGTGGCGAGGTGGAAAGAGTATTGAAAATGGCAGATGGCGTTTTATTATTGGTAGATGCTTTTGAAGGGCCCATGCCTCAAACAAGATTTGTTTTGCAAAAAGCATTGCATTTGAATTTGAAACCTATTGTTGTAATAAACAAAGTGGACAAACCCAATTGCCGCCCTGATGAAGTGCATGACGCAGTGTTTGATTTGTTTTTTAACCTGGATGCAACGGAAGAACAATTGAATTTTTCCACTTTCTATGGCTCAGGAAAAATTGGCTGGTTCAATGATTCGTTGACACAGACTGAAAACATTATCCCATTGCTGGATGGCATCATTAAATATGTACCGCCACCAAAAATTTCAGAAGGAAACCTGCAAATGCAGATCACTTCACTGGATTATTCTTCTTTCCTGGGAAGAATTGCCATTGGTAAAGTGAGCCGCGGCAGCATTAAAGAAAATCAGCCCATTGCTTTAATACTGGCTGATGGGAGTATAAAAAAGTCAAGGGTAAAAGAACTGTATGTGTTTGAAGGAATGGGTAAAAAGAAAGTAACTGAAGTATTGGCCGGCGATCTTTGTGCCGTTGTCGGACTTGAAGATTTTAATATCGGCGACACCATTGCGGAGATTGAAAATTCTGAAGCATTGCCGGTGATCAGTGTAGATGAGCCGACAATGAGTATGCTGTTCAGCATTAATAATTCTCCTTTCTTTGGCAGGGACGGGAAATTTGTAACATCAAGACAGCTTCGTGAGCGGCTGATGAAGGAAACTGAAAAAAACCTTGCATTAAAAGTTGAGGATAGTGATGGGTGGGATAGTTTCAATGTATATGGCAGGGGCATCCTTCATCTTGGAATACTGATAGAAACGATAAGGCGGGAAGGATATGAATTAACGGTAGGCCAGCCGCAGGTAATTGTAAAAGAGATCAACGGAATTAAATGTGAACCATTTGAAAATTTAGTAGTAGATGTGCCGCAGGAATTTGCATCCAAAGTAATTGACCTTGTTACAAGAAGAAAAGGCGAGATGCATGTAATGGAAACCAAAGGTGAAATGCAGCACCTGGAATTTGAGATCCCTTCCCGCGGATTGATTGGCCTGCGTACACAATTGCTGACTTCCACAACGGGTGAAGCTGTTATGGCACACCGCTTCAGCGATTATAAACCGTGGAAGGGCCCGATACCCGGAAGAAATAACGGAGTATTGCTGGCAAAACAAAACGGAAACAGCACCGCTTATTCCATTGATAAATTACAGGGCCGGGGTATTTTCTTTGTAGATCCGGGAGAAGAAGTATATGCCGGGGAAATTGTTGCCGAAAATATTAAACCCGGCGATCTGGTCGTGAATGTGATCGAAGCGAAAAAGCTATCCAACATGCGGGCAAGCGGCAGCGATGCGGCTACCAATATTGCCCCGAAAGTTTCAATGTCGCTGGAAGAATGCATGGAATACATACAGCAGGATGAATGCATCGAAGTAACACCTAAAAATGTCCGGATGCGTAAGGTTATACTTGATGAAGATGAAAGAAGGAAACAAAACAAACGGATAAGTGCTGTGTCTGTATAAAAATTTTATAGTCAATTATTATTTCACATACTTTGTCAGCGTTTCCACATATTTCAGCGAGCTGGTGGTGTTCAAAGTCTTTAGTTCAGCAATCATTTTTTTCAGACTCTCCTGGTCTTTTTTTAAATAATAACAAAAGCCGGAATAGTAGCGGCTTAATTCATCTTTTTTGTCATTGTCCATCACAGGCATGAATTGTGCCAGGGCATTATCATACTGATCCAGTTTGTAATAAGCATAGCCCAGCTCTGTCCTGGCTTTTGCATAATCCGCATCAAGTAAGATAGCTTCTTTCAATGGCTGTACAGCTTTTGAAAACATGTTTTTATCATTATAGCACCAGCCCAGCCGGTAATATGCCGATTTATTTTTTTTCTGTATCTGGGTTCCTTTTTCATAATACACAACCGCTGAATCATAATTCTTCAGATTGTCGTAATAAACATCTGCAATACCAAGAATGGGATGATAATCCTTTTCATTATCCAGCGCCATGGCAATGCGGTAATTGGCAAGGGCCTCATCATT
>JAHEZF010000001.1:0-13942 GCA_023251215.1 Sphingobacteriales bacterium
GGCTTATTAAATGAACCATTGAGCACAAGCGGCGGACGATCATTTAAAAGTTCCGGCAGCCCGTTATTAGGATTGATAAAAGTTTCTGTTTTTCCATACTGTGTTACACTTCCAACATTCACTCTTGCTGATTTTATCAGGAACCCTACATCAATTCCACCCACATCATTTCCTTCAACAAGATAAGCCTGGTAATTAGGGTTAGGTTGAGCTGCTGCAACGGCATCAGTATTTACTTTATTGGCAATCGCCTGCAGCGTGGTTAGATTTTCAATCTCAATTGCGCCGATAACATCCGGTGTACGCAGAACATTCCGGATGGCCAGTGATACTTTATTAAGACGATTATTGTAAGCTGTTGCTGTAAGAACAGGGTCACCAATTGCAGGATCATTTACATTATCAAAGAAACGTTCCATGTTAAATGAGGCCACTGTAAGTTCATCGCTTGTCTGAGCAGGAACAGCTGTAAAAGTTAAATTGTTATTCGTTACAGAAGGGGGCGAAGCCACATCGGGATTAATGGTATAATAACGTCTTACAAAATCAACGGGGCCGACAAGATTTGTCAGCATTGCGCCGGTGGCAACATCAATGGCTGTGCTGCCTGTAAGGCCACGACTGGCCACGCCAATTAATTCGGGATTTGCATCCCAGCGGGTAACTGTTGGCGGCGCACCTGCAGGCAAAGCATCCGGTAATTGAATACCGGGTTCACGGAATGGCCGGTTCACTCCGGTAATCACTCCATAGAAATATCCGGTGCTTGTAGAAGTGGCATTTACTTCGCTTACATTACCATCTGTTGGAGCAACAACTGTTAATGAATTTACCATCACTCTCATTCCCTCATATTTTTCCAATTGAAAAAGCCCACCGGATGGATCAGTATTACCAGTGTTGAGAACAACCGGCGTAGGTAAAGGATTGCCTGAACTAAGAACTATTACTGATGGTGTTATAATTTCTGTTTGCGAAGGACTGTTGGGATCACCGGAAGGAATAAACTCTGATACAGTTCCGGTTACACAAAGTCTGTTGCCGATAACGGCTGCTGGGGGTGGAGCACTGGAAGTAAATACAAAAATACCTTCTGATGTGTTCGGGTCAGCATCCACTTCGGCATCCGGCGTTTGTATAAAAAATCCATTGGACTTCAATCCTGTTACGATACCACTGATGGTTGCAGTAACTCCTGTAAATGGCGAACTGTTTCCCGTTCCCTGTATCTGTGCAATAGTATGTGTAGGCGCACAATCATCATTAATAATTGTACCAAGACCTTGTCCATCTCCTACATTCGCACCAACTACATTTGTCACGTTAACAAAAAAAGTTTCATTGGGTTCTGCAGTACCATCTCCGTTTACCAATACAGTAAATGAATAAGATGAACCGCCGGCAGGAATGGTTTGAGATGTAAGTGACTTTGAAGTGTAATCACCAGGTGCAATTGCAGAATTATCCTGTGTAGCTATATCAAAACTTACTCCACCGGCAGCGGCAGGTGTAGAAAGACTAACTGTGAAAGTAAAGGAAGTAGTTCCGCTGTTTCCTTCAGTCAGGGAAATATCATTTATGGTGAGGTTTAAAGATCCGGACCCTCCGGTTGCGATAGAAAAATCATCAACTGCTAATCCATCATCGGCGCCGGTTGCATCAAAACTATTCCACCGTATAAAAAAGCCTGATCCATTTGGTATGTTCAATCCTGTGATGGTAAAACTGATTATTGTTCTGTTGGCGGATGCATTTCCATCCAGAGCACCAACTGTTGGGCCTGTGGTGGGAGCAGTAAAATCAAGATTGTTTACATCAGTCCATGTACCTGTTGTTAAACTGGTGGCATTGGTGCTGTACTGAAAATCTATTCTGTCAGTTCTGGCCAATGCTCCAAGTCTCCATTGTTCACCTGTATAAGTTATACTTAATGAAGTAAGGGTACCGCCTGTATTGTTGGTAAAAGATGCACCAATCGTTGGAACCAGGGTTCCCGATTGAAGGCCACCGAAAGCCCTTTCGGAATTACTTGCTGCACCAAAACTATATGTATCACCGGCATTATTCGAACCTGTTCCTGTGTTATATAAAGTATTCGCATTGGTTCCACTTTCAGAAAAAGCCCAACCTGCCGGAACTGTACTTGAAGTACCAGTTGATGCAAGTGTATTAAAGTCCTGTGTATAAGTTGCACCTGTTAATGAAATCTGGGCTGAAGAAAAATTGTATCCGGCAAATGCGGATATTGACAACAACAACATGTAAATCTTTCTCATAACCTGTCAAGTTTTTGGAGGATAAATGTAGTTTATATAATCTCCTAAATACGTATTTGGAGAAGGTAATTTTTTTGACACTCGTAGTTTTACGATATGTTAATATAAATATCAGCAAGCTTCTTTGTAACAATAACAGCTTCAAGCTTTCTTTTTGGATTTATGCGCCAGATAACATGGTAACCGTATTGCAACAATGAGTCAAGGTAAAGAGGACTGGCATAGATGAACCAGATCTGCCGGGGAGTAGCTGCAATTGATCTTTCTACTTTCTGTAAAAACTTTTCAAGTACTTCTTTATTAAAAGGGTTAAACATAAAAAAAACACTGTCATCTGTTGTCAATTCATAATTCAACACATCGCCAAAAGTTACCTTCCAACTGAGGCCAGGGAATTTTGTTTGTATTCTCTCCATATTTGCAGCAGCCTCTTCGCAAAGTTCTTTTGCAAAATCAATTCCCCTGATAACCCTGAATCCGAAGTGAGCTGCTACCACCATTACTCTTCCTTTGCCGCAACCAATGTCTGTTATAGAAGAAGCGTCAGAGAGTTTGCGGAATTGACTGAGGAGCTTTTCAAGCAGGTAATAACTTACAGCTTCGTAAGGAAGGCTTTTTTTTATATCGCCTTCGGGGATGGTTAATATTTCAAGTCTTTCAGGCATTACCGTATCAATGCCGTATTTGGGTCCTCTTTTCAGTTCATGCCAGGTAATAAAAATAGCTAACCAGGGATTCCAGTTAATACATAAATAAAAGAAAGCATAAATATTATGAATGAGCTTTTTCACGGCTCGCTGATTCGAAGGTCCAGTACTCTTAATTGCAGTGATTTTTCACCATTCCATTCGCTCTCATCAATTTTAAAAACGATATCAATTGGTTTTTTCTGCTGAAGCAAATCAAACTTGTTGGCCAGGCCAAACCCAATACCTGTAATGGTCGCATTACTTTGTCGCAGGGAAAAACGAATATGCTGTTCTTTCACGATTTTGGAATAACCGGTATTCATTACCCGGCGTGCAATAAAGACAGGGCGAAGATTCTCAGGCCCGAAAGGCTCCATCTGGCAAAGGATATCGTAGAACGGCCATTTAATGTCATTTAGAGAAATTTCTGCATCAATTACAATTTCAGGAATCAGTAATTCCGGATGAATAGTGGAAGCTACCACTTCTTCAAATTTATTTCGAAAAGCATCTACCTGTTGCAGTTCCAGCGTTAACCCGGCAGCGGCAAAATGACCACCATATCCGAGCAAATGCTCCCTGCAGGCATGAATGGCCTCATACAAATTAAAACCGGGAACACTCCGTGCACTGCCTCCAGCATAATCTCCCGATTGTGTAAGAACAACCGTTGGGCGGAAATAATGTTCAATCAATCTTGATGCAACTATACCTACCACACCTTTATGCCAGTGGGGTTGAAATACTACAGTTGATTTTTTTTCCTGCCATTCTTTGTTATTTACGATCATGGCAAGTGCTTCTTCGGTAATACTGCTGTCAGCTTCTTTTCTGTCGGTATTATCGCTGTGAAGCATTTCTGCATAACGCAACGCTTCTTCATAGGTTTCTGAAATGAACATCTGCACAGCTTTTCTTGCCTCATCCATTCTTCCGGCGGCATTTACCCGCGGGGCAATCATAAAAACGAGGTTGTTGATGTGTAACTCCTTTACGAGACCGCTGAACCTGGCAAGAGCTTTAATACCATTATTAGGATTTTCATTTGCTTTTTTTAACCCATGGGAGGCTAATATTCTGTTTTCACCGGTCATTGGAACAATATCAGCAGCTATGGCTGTGGCCAGCAGATCAATATTTTCAAAAATGTTTTCCGGGGGAAGATTAAATTTTTTGGCCAGGGCTGTTATTAATTTAAATCCAACTCCACAACCACAAAGTTCTTTATAAGGATAATCACAATCTTTTTGTTTTGGATTCAAAATAGCGACCGCCGGAGGTAATACTGCGTCCGGCAAATGATGATCACAAACTATAAAGTCAATGCCGTTGTTTTTGGCATAAGCAATCAGATCAGTTGACTTTATCCCGCAATCCAGTGAAATGATAAGTGTAAAACTATTTTCTTTGGCAAAATCAATTCCTGCTTTGCTCACTCCATAGCCTTCGCGGTAACGATGAGGTATGTAAAAATTAATATTGGAATAAAATTTTTTCAGGAATTGATACATACTGGCAACCGATGTGGTTCCATCCACATCATAATCGCCGAAGATTAAAATTTTTTCATTTTGATTGATGGCCAAAACAATTCTTTCAACTGCTTTGTCCATATCCTTCATCAACCAGGGACTGTGCAGACTGGTAAGCTGAGGTCTGAAAAAATTTTTCGCCTGTTCAAATGTTTCAATTCCACGTTGCGCTAAAGTTTTACAAAGGATCGGATGCACTTTCAGCGATTGTTGCAGCAGAGCCACTTTCTCTTTATCTGCAGTTAATATGTGCCATCTTTTTTCCATTCTTATCTATGCAATTTTTTATCAGCCACTGATGCCGGATCAATATTTCCTGTCAGTTACAAACAGAACCATGTCTTCCAACCCTTGCCTGATGGGGCTTTCTGGGAATTGATGCAGAATATTCAGCGCTTCTTTTTTGTAATCATTCATTTTGCCTTTGGCGTAGCTGATTCCCCCGGCTTCTGTTACTTTACTGATCACCCATTGCACTTTTTCTTTGTCACGGTTATTGTTTTTAACGATATAAATGATCTTTCGACGGGTTTCTTTATCTACGCTATTTAATGTGTAAATAAGCGGGAGGGTCAGTTTTTTTTCTTTAATATCGTTACCGGTTGGTTTGCCGATATTCTCACTGGCATAATCAAACAGGTCGTCTTTAATCTGGAAAGCCATCCCGGTATTTTCACCAAACAATCTCATCTTTTCAGTAATCGTTTCGTCATTACTGGTTGACCAGGCGCCGGCCGCACAGGCAGATGCCAGTAATGAAGCAGTTTTATTTTGGATGATTTCATAATAAATTTCTTCCTTAAGGTTTAGCGACCTTGCTTTTTCGAGTTGCAGTAATTCTCCTTCACTCATTTTTCGTACAGCATCAGAGAGAATGTGCAGTATGCGGTAATCGTTATGATCTAATGACAGCAACAATCCTTTTGCCAACAAGTAGTCTCCAATAAGCACATTGGCTTTTGCTTTCCACAGGGCATATGTTGAAAAAAAACCCCTTCTTTCCATCGAATCATCTACTACATCATCATGCACCAGGGTTGCCGTATGCAATATTTCAACCAATGAAGCTGCCCGGTATGCGGAGTCATTTACTTCACCGCAAAGTTTTGCTGAAAGTAATACGAACATGGGACGCAGTTGCTTGCCTTTCCGTTTTACAATATACCTCATGATACGATCCAGCAGGTGAGCATTGCTTCGCACAGAGTCTTTGAAATGATTTTCAAAAGTCCTCAATTCATTTTCTATGAGGTTAGTGGGGAGTTGCATGGTTAAGAAGGGCAATTTACGCCTCAAAAAAATAAATCAAGTATGAAGCATCAAAATGCCACTTTTTGCTGACTAAGTAATTGAAAAATAACATCGGGATCCGGGTAAATAATTAAAGCAAAAATTTGATTTTTGAGTGTCAAACCATATTTTTGCAAATAATTAGGACATTGTTTTCATTAATCTTAATCCTTAATTATGGCAAGCAAAAAGTATTTATTACTGGCAGTCGTATTTTGTCTGCTGGCATCATATGGTTTTTCCCAAAGAGTTGGGGCCAGTTATGATGTAAAAGATTCTTCCGTTGTTCCTTCAAAAAGAATGCCCCAGCATACTGAATTTTTGAACGGAACATATAACTTCCCCGCTAAGCCCCGCAACCAATGGGAAATAGGTATAAAAGGAGGAACATTTAATGTTAGTGGTGATGTACCCGGCAAGATTGGTTTTGGTGGCGGCCTGCATATAAGAAAAGCGTTTGGCTATGTCTTTTCTATGCGTGCTGAATATTTGTATGGTATCGGTAAGGGACAGCACTGGCAACAAGCAAACAATTTCGCTAAGAATGGTAACACACAAGATGTCACCGGATGGGTAGGAGTCGGCTATGGAGCCCCGATGATCGTTGCAAGCTCACCCGGAGGGCCGTTAATTTATGTGAATTCTGCAAATGGGCTGCCGCTCACGGCAAACAATCGTGGTGTACCGGTCTTTTATAACTATAAAACCAACGTTCAGGATCTTTCATTGCAGGGATTGGTAACATTGAACAATATCCGTTTTCATAAAGCTAAGACCGGATTTAATTTTTATGGTTTTGCCGGGTTTGGCGGAACAGTTTATGATACCAAAATCAATGCATTGAATGGAACAGCTAAATATAATTTTGCTTCTATTCCAAGCGGTACTTATTCCAATCGTAAAAACACACTTGATGCCCTGAAAAACATGATGGATGATTCATATGAAACCAAAGCCGAAAACCAGGGAACACGCCGTCCGAAATTATTTGGTAAAACTTTCAAACCTTCCGGTACGGTAGGTGTGGGTCTTGCATTTAAGTTGAGCAATCGTATAAACCTTGCGATTGAAGATCGCCAGACTTTTATTAAGGATGATTTACTGGATGGCCAGCGCTGGCAGGAGCATCCCCAGGGTGATGCAGCACTTACCCGTGATTTTGATTCATATAATTTCGGCAGTTTAGGTTTAAATATTAACCTTGGCGCCAAATCAGTTGAACCATTATGGTGGCTGAACCCTCTTGATTATGCATATAGCGAGATTCGCAATCCCCGTTTGATGCGTTTGCCCAAACCCGTATTACCTGATAGTGATGGCGATGGCATTACTGACCAATTTGATCAGGAGCAAACTCCGCAAGGTTGCCCTGTTGACAGCCATGGTGTAACTAAGGATACAGATGGTGATGGCGTTCCTGATTGTAAGGATAAAGAACTTATTACTCCAACTTACTGCCAGCCGGTAGATGCTGATGGTGTTGGTAAGTGTCCTTGCGATAGTAATTGCATGGGCAAGCCGGTTATGGTTCAAGTTTCCTGCTCTGAAAAATTGGGTTCATTGCCAAGTGTGTCTTTCAAAGCTGGTAAAAATGACATCAATGATGATGCAAAAGCTGTTCTGGCTTCTGTAGCCGGCAGGCTTCGCAATAACCCCGAGTGTAAAGTAGTGGTTATTGGTTATTGTTCTTCTAACAAGAAGGAACAGCAACTGAGCTGGGATCATGTAAATGCAGTGATCAATTACATGGTTGAAAAGGAAGGTATCAGCGCCGACCGCTTTATATTCAATTATGGCCAGGAAGGTGGTGATTGTAATACCGTGGATCTGCGTTCAGCTGCTGAAGGTGAAGAGGGGCCCAATACCGTTCCGGCTCCACACCCCAACCTTCGTAAAAATTAATCGTTCATACTTTTTGCTATATACCCTCCCTTTTCGGGGAGGGTTTTTCTTTACCCTCCGAAGCTTTAGGTAGAAGGGTTTTGGAATTAATATAGAATCTCAGGATCAACAAACCCCCTTTATCAAAACCTTAACTCCCCTGTTTTGGAGGCTCATGTTTTTTACGCAAGATTTGCCTGTATCTGTTAACTTTGCCAACCTTTTATGAAATTAATCTGGATTCTGATAGCAGGCGTTATTTTAAGCAGTTGCGGCGGGATGAACAAAATTTTGAAGAATCCTGACCCGCAATACAAATTGCGGAAAGCCGAGCAGTATTTTGTAAAGAAGAAATACAGCGGGGCCCAGCAGTTGTATGAGGATATCATGCCGTACTTTAAAGCCGGTAAAGAATTTGAAGACATTTATTACAAGTATGCATATTGCGCCTGGTACCAGGATGATTATATGAATGCGGAAAATCTTTTTAAAAGTTATCTTGAAATTTTCCCGAATAGCCTGAGGGCCGAAGAAGTAGATTATATGAGAGCTTTTTGCTTTTATAAGCAGTCGCCCAAAGCGGAACTTGATCAAACCAACACCATCAAGGCAATGGGTATGATGCAAACCTTTATCAACACACATCCCGGATCTGCAAGAAATAAAGAGGCTAATGAGATCATGGATATATGCCGTGCAAAAATGGAAGTCAAAGAATATAAAAGCGCTAAATTATATTATGATGTGGGACAGTTTCGGGCTGCCGGAGTTGCCTTTACCAGTTTGCTGAATGGATACCCCGAATCAATAAAGGCCGACGAATATAAACTGATGATCATAAAATCTTATTTCCGTTTTGCTGAAATGAGTGTAGAAGAAAAAAAACCAGAACGGTATGAACAGGTTATCACTGAATGTAATGAATTTACCGATCGTTTTCCCGAAAGTAAACTTAGAAAAGAGGCTGAATATTTTTTGAATTTATCACAAACCAATATTAAAAATTTATCCAATGAGCAAATTAAGACGCCAGCTTAGTGCAGGCATCACAAATAGTATTGAGACCCGTAACCTGGATGATATCAAAAACAAAACCGGGGACCTTTATGAGTCTATCACCATCATTGGCAAAAGGGCTAACCAGATAAATATTTCCCTGAGAGAAGAGTTGCATAATAAGCTTGAGGAATTTGCCAGCCATACCGACAGCCTTGAAGAGATTCATGAAAATAAAGAGCAGATTGAAATTTCCCGGGCCTATGAAAGGATGCCAAACCCGGCGTTGTTGGCTACACAGGAGTTTATGGACGACAAAATATACTTTCGTAAAGGAGAAGATGAATTGTTTAGTTAATCTACTTAAACTACCTAAAAAAAATGTTGCGATGGACTAACCGTCGCTTTTTTATTTTTATCGGGCATTTTTTAATACGTTATGACCTTTTATAAGTAAATGGTAATTTTGATAAAGCATGTTGCAGGGGAAAAAGATATTACTGGGCATTACAGGCAGTATTGCTGCTTATAAATCTATTTACCTGGTTCGCTTGCTGGTAAAAGCGGGGGCTGAAGTAAAAGTAATTATAACCCCTTCAGCCAAAGATTTTGTTTCAAGCATTACTCTTTCCACACTCAGTCGGAATCCTGTACTGGTTGATCTTTTTGATGAACATAGCTGGGCTAACCATGTAATGCTGGGTAGATGGGCTGATCTTATGGTGATTGCACCGCTAACCTGTAATACAATGGCTAAAATGGCAAGCGGGCAATGTGACAATCTTTTGTTGGCTACTTATTTCTCTGCAATTTGCCCGGTACTGGTGGCCCCGGCAATGGATGAAGATATGTGGCAGCATCCGGCTACAAAGGAAAATTTAAAAAGACTGGAATCATTTGGCAACAAAATTATTCTTGTGGAAAAAGGTGATCTGGCAAGCGGCCTTTATGGCGAAGGCCGGATGGCAGAACCCGAAACGATACTTACTTTCATCAACCATAATTTTTTTTTGAGTAGTCAATTAACCGGAAAAAGAGCTATGGTAACGGCAGGTCCAACATATGAGTCAATTGATCCGGTTCGCTTTATTGGTAATCGATCTTCGGGCAAGATGGGCATAGCTATAGCCAGGGAATTGCATAATCGCGGAGCCGAGGTAACATTGATCTTAGGTCCGACAACATCGGAGTTTTCTGCTAATGGTATTTCAGTTAGAAAAGTAACAACGGCCCAGGAAATGTTCAAAGCCTGTAACGAGGCATTTGAAAATACCGATATCACAATAATGGCTGCAGCAGTTGCAGATTATTCACCGGTTACTACAGCCAGTGAAAAGATTAAAAAATCAGATGAAAGACTTACAATAGAACTCGCCAGGACAAAAGACATTTTGAAAAACCTGGGTGAAAAGAAGAAACCCGGGCAGGTATTGATTGGATTTGCGCTGGAAACAAATAATGAGAAAAAAAATGCAATGGATAAACTAAATAATAAGAATGCAGATATGATCGTTTTAAATTCGCTGAAGGATGCGGGGGCGGGGTTTGGATATGATACCAATAAAATCACTATATTAGAAAAAGGCGGACAGGAATTTGAGTTTGAAACAAAATCCAAAACTGAAGTTGCCAAAGATATTGTTGACACCATAATCAGGCTTTATTATGCATAAGAAAATAATATTTGTTCTTACTTTCAGCTTTTCAGTAATCTGTGTGCATGCACAGGAAATACAGGCACGCCTTACTGTATTAACCAATAAAGTAAGCACCCAGGTAGATAAAAAGATTTTTCAAACATTGCAAACTACCCTGGTTAATTTCCTGAATAACCGCCGCTGGACCGGTGATGTTTTTCAACCCAACGAAAAAATTCAGTGTAATTTTTTACTTAATATAGAACAGGACCTGGGTAATAATATATTTAAAGGAAAATTAACCGTACAGGCTGCCCGGCCGGTTTTTAATACTGCTTATGATTCGCCCATCATTAATTTTCTGGATGATAATATTGTTTTCCGGTACCAGGAGTTTCAGCCCATTGAGTTCAATGAAAACCGGGTGCAGGGAAATGATCCGGTAGCCGCCAATCTTCCAGCTATTCTTGCTTATTACGTTAACCTGATTCTTGGATTTGACTATGATTCGTTTACACCCCGGGGAGGTGATGTGTTTTTTCAAAAGGCATGGAATATTGTGAACAATGCGCCGGAAGGCAGTGGTATTGAAGGCTGGAAATCATTTGAGAGCCAGCGCAACCGCTATTGGCTTGCTGAAAACATGAATAACAACCGGTTTGCTTTAATTCATGACGTGTTGTACGCTTATTACCGGACAGGAATGGACATCTTTTACGAAAATGAAGAAGAAGGAAGAAACAGTATAATGACCAGCCTGAATTTTTTAAATACGATCAATTCTGAAAACCCTAATTCTATGATCATGCAGTTTTTTTTCCAGGGAAAGAGTACAGAACTGGTAAAGATATTCAGTCATGCCATTCCTGATCTGAAAACCCGGGCCGGCGACCTGTTATCCAAACTGGATATTACCAACTCAGCTGCTTATAAAGAATTAAAATGAGAGCTGTCTTTCGGATACTTTTAGTTTCAATTTTTTTAATAGCTTGTCAAAGCAGGGATAATATTCCTTACAATATTTTATCCCAGTCAAAAATGCAGGCGGTGCTATGGGATATGATTCAGGCCGATCAATTTCTTAATGATTACAGGCTGATCAAAGATTCTTCTCTTGACCGGGGAACGGAAAGTGTAAAATTATACCGGCAAATATTTACTATTCATCATATCAGTAAAGAACAGTTTCAGCAAAGCCTTTCATTTTACAGGGATCACCCGGTATTATTCAAAGTAATTTTGGATTCGATGGATGCCCGTTCGGATATTGCTCCTACTGAGGTGATTCGTCCTCAAATACTCACAGATACTGTCAGGCATTTTACTGATACAATTAGACTTTTTAAAAAGAAAAAACGATTACCGGTACGATAAAGTTTATAACTTCAGGCCTGTTAATTTTATGAGTAAAGTTGTTAAAGGAGCTGCTGAAGCCATTTGGGATATAAACGATGGAGCTACATTGATGCTTGGTGGATTTGGCTTATGTGGCATACCTGAAAACTGCATAGCCGCTTTGGTTAAAAAAGGAGTAAAGCAGCTTACCTGTATCTCCAATAATGCCGGGGTAGATGATTTTGGAATAGGATTAATGCTTCAGCAAAAGCAGGTAAAAAAAATGATCTCATCCTATGTTGGAGAAAATGCTGAATTTGAAAGGCAGATGCTTAGTGGAGAACTGGAAGTAGAATTAATACCCCAGGGTACATTGGCTACCCGTTGTATGGCTGCAGGGTATGGTATGCCGGCAATATACACTCCAGCCGGAGTTGGTACTGAGGTGGCCAACGGAAAAGAAGTAAGGAATTTTGATGGCAAAGATTATTTACTTGAGCATGCATTTAAGGCCGACTTTGCTATTGTAAAAGCATGGAAGGGAGATACATTTGGTAATCTTATTTATAAAGAAACGGCCAGGAATTTCAATCCGTTAATGGCAATGGCGGGAAAGATCACAATTGCTGAAGTGGAAGAGCTTCTGCCTGCAGGTCAATTACATCCTAATATTATTCATACTCCGGGCATTTATATACACCGCATTTTTCAGGGGATTAATTATGAAAAAAGAATTGAACAAAAAACCATAAGAAAAAAAGTTTAAAGATCATTGCAATGGCCTTAACGAAAGAACAAATTGCACAACGCATTGCCAAAGAACTAAAAGACGGATATTACGTTAACCTCGGCATTGGTATTCCTACACTGGTGGCCAATTATATTCCTATAGAGATGAATGTGGTGTTGCAAAGTGAAAATGGATTATTAGGCATGGGTCCTTTCCCGTTTGAAGGGGAAGAAGATCCCGATCTTATCAATGCAGGCAAACAAACTATTACTACAGTTCCCGGTTCTGCTTTTTTTGATTCTGCCCTGAGTTTTGGAATGATCAGGGCGGGTAAAGTGGACCTTACTGTCTTAGGAGCAATGGAAGTAAGCGAAACAGGGGATATTGCCAACTGGAAAATTCCGGGTAAAATGGTAAAAGGGATGGGCGGGGCGATGGACCTTGTTGCCAGTGCAAAAAATATTATTGTGGCCATGATGCACACTAACCCTAAAGGAGAATCAAAGCTATTGCCAAAATGTACTTTGCCTTTAACAGGGGTAAACTGTGTAAAGAAAATTGTTTCTGATCTTGCTGTATTGGATGTAACAGATATCGGCTTTAAGTTATTGGAAAGAGCCCCTGGTATAAGTGTTGAAGAAATAAAATCAAAAACAGCAGGAAAATTAATAATAGAAGGAGAGATACCGGAGATACAATTTTAAATCAACACACAACCAGTAACTGTCAGTCCAAAACTACTCTATCAAATTATTTTTAACTGCAAAGAACACAAGTCCTGCTGTATTCTTGCTACCGAAACGTTCCATCAGGCGGTCTTTAATAGCCTCAACGGTGCGGGGACTAATCTCCATTTTTTGGGCTATTTCCTGGGCCGTAAACTCCATGCAGATAAAACGCAGAACATCTTTTTCTTTATCACTGAGGGTGATCTCATTATTAAGGGAAGGCACTACTTTTTGGCGTGAATGTGATTTTTTCAGCAATATCCGGTTCACAAAGTTATTGAGATAATATCCCTTTTCAGATACTTCCATAATGGCCCGGCGTATTTCCTGCGGTTCAGCATTTTTAAGTAAATAACCATTGGCGCCATTTTCCATCAGGTGGTACACAAATCGTTCGTCTTCGTACATGCTTAGAACCAGCACTTTTATTTGTGGGTATTGCTTGCTGATAATTTTTGTGGTTTCAATACCGTCTTTGCCCGGCATTCTCAGGTCCATCAATACTACTTCAGGCTCCGATGTTTTTAATCCATTTAATAAATCATCCCCGTTCTCAGCTTCCTGTACAAACTTAATATTGGTAAAAGGCCGCAGGGAAAGAATAACCCCCTTGCGAAAGATTTTATGATCGTCGGCTATTGCTACTTTTATAATTCCCATAGTTATCAGATATTGGATAAAATTACCAAATTCCCGTCACTCTATTGATATGGCTCATCTTTGGGCAACTCAATGGTCACTTTATAATAGGTTTGAGAAATATCTTTTTCAAAATTGATATTACCGTGCACAACCCGTAAGCGGCTACTGATATTTTTCAATCCCAGGCCCACATTACTCTTATTTAA
>JAHEZF010000001.1:13952-24572 GCA_023251215.1 Sphingobacteriales bacterium
GCATTAATAGTGCCCGAACCGCTTATTTTCTGGAACAGGTCGTTAATGGCAGATTCTAATCCAAAATTCTTTAATGTTGGCGGCATCAGGCTATGGCTGATGTTACGTACCAGTTGTATGGTATCATCAATGATCTGGCGGGCTTGGAAGATGGATTGCAACTGGGTAGCTTTATCCTGGTTTACTAAATTTTCATTCAAATAAAGTCTTGCCGTGGCTAACAAAGGTCCGGCATCATCGTGCAGGTCGGCAGCGAGGCGTTGACGTTCTTCTTCCTGGAGTTTAATTGAGGCGTTCAACAGTATTTTTTGCTGCTCCTGCTCCATTTGTTGCAGTTTCATCTGGTAGCGGATAACCCTGCGCTGGTGAAAGATGATGAAAAGAATGAGGCCCACAACAAGAATTACCATTCCCATCGTACCTAAAAAGAGTACAACTGAAATTCCTGACTGGTTGGTGGCTTGCAGTAAAAACATAAACAGATTAGTAATATCTTTTTTAAACCATATCTAAATAAGGCACAGATGTTTTTTTCTTACCGGTGTTTTCAAAAGAATAACGGGCATAAATGAAAATTGACAGAGAGAAAAGTATATTTTTTATGATCTCCGCTAAATATGTCATGTTTCCGAAAGCAAGTCTCTGATCTTTTGTAAGCAGGTTGAATTCAATAAAGAAAAAGAATGATCCTCCCAGGTAGATCAAAACCCCAACAGCAATCCAGAAACCATAATGATTATAGATATAAAAATTGTCAAGTTTTTTTGAAAACTCGTAAAAAAAGTAAAGTATATAGGTAAGTATAAGAATAGTTTCTATACCGATAGGCACGGTATCTAATCTATGAACCTGCCCTGATAAAAGATAAAAAAGCTGGAATGCAAAAAATAAAACGGATGCCACAACGATCATGCGCCTGATTCTTTTGTGTTTGATATTGACCCAAAAAATAAGGGTAAAAATTGCGTATTCGAAAAAAGTATATGAGGTTTGAAAATAAGGTCTGAGATCCTTCCGAATATCATCTTTAAAAAAATCGTAGAGAAACAAAAAACAGCAGCAAATTATTGCATAAAGAGCCAGGGAAAGAGGTATAATACCTTTCTTCCTGCTCCCTGAAACAAAGAAACTTATCGGAATTAATAAGTATGAGAAGGTTACAATATAATAAAAAAGCTTTTCTATAATTTGGATTTGCTCCAAAAATAGAAAAACTTTTTAAAAGATGTTGGAATTTCGGATAATGTAACGGGGGTTATGCTTCCCAAATAGTTACATCGTCAATGTCCCAAGCTCTGCAATTTTTTACGATCTTTTTCATAACAGTAACGTTTTTAAGCGCTTCTCAAATTAATTTGAACTATAAAAATTGCTATAGGGAAGGGGGAATACAACTGTCCCCACAACCGGTATAAACCCTTAAAATGGGCTGAAATGTAATATGGATAAGGGTTTTAACGAATTTACATCGTAAACATACCTGTAAAAAACAAGTAGAATTTCTGAGTAATTTTCGTATTTTTACTAACATAAAATTAGTAAACTTACCGGGAAAAATTGCGATAAAACGAGGGTTGTTAACAGCTGTGGATAAACTACAGACTCGATATTGATGAATCAGGAACAAGAAAAATCCGATAGCCTGAATAAGATATAAAGTATAGTCAAAAATCTACAAAGAAGCTGATTGACATTGGATTTCGCTGTTGTTGTTCAAAGGATTTGGGAATCAAGTTTTGAACAGGTTTTAGTGACATTGGATGATTTTTAATGTCTGATCCTGAGTCGGTCAACTGGACATAAAGCTATTTTGAAACTCTTATGGATAAAAGAGCATTACCTCTGTTTTTCATGTGTTCAGGATTTACCTGGCGACACGTATAATTCCGAACCCGAAATGAAAAATTACGTTTTTACTATCAGGAAAGATTTGGTATGTCAAAAACTGAACGTTGATTGTCCCAATCTTTTTTTGACAAGAAGATAAATTGACTAAAAGACACCTGTTTTAATACGACTAATGACTGATAACCAAAAATGAGTACTTTTACTTTAAATCATTACCCAATAAATTAACTGCAAAACCAATTCCTCATGACTACACAGCTTATAAAAGTAGCAATTGCTGATGACCACAAGATTTTCCGTGATGGTATCAAAATGGCACTTAAAGACAAAGAGTATCTTAAGATACTCTGGGAGGCTGAAGACGGGAGAGACCTGATGCATAAACTTCAGCTAAAACTTCCTGATGTAATACTGATGGACATCCGCATGCCGGAAATAGATGGCATTAATGCCATCAGCCTTATCCGTAAAGAATACGAAGCGCTGAAGATCATTGTACTTACCATGTATGATGACCAGGAAATGATTACCAAAATGATGGAGATGGGAGCCAACGCTTATCTGACTAAAACTACTGATCCTGAAGAAATATACCAGGCCATCCTTACCTGCATGAATGATGATTTTTATTTCAATGAGCTGGTGAATAAAGCTGTGCTGCTGAAACTGCAGCATAAAAAAACAGTCAGGCAGTTTTATCCCAACCCGGTAAAGCTTTCGGAAAAAGAAATAAAAATACTGAAGCTGATAGCAGACGATAAAACCACTGAAGAGATTTCAAAGGAGGTTTTCCTGAGTCCCCGTACTATTGAAACCATCCGCCAAAATATGAAGCAGAAAGTGGGTGCTAAAACCATCGCAGGGTTGGTGATGTATGCGATGAGGAATAAATTGCTGGAGTAATGCCCCACCAAACCCCGCCTGAATCCCGCCCGGATGACCCGGTCGGACGGGGATTCAGTCGGGCAGGCTCCCCCGAAGGGGAGACTTCCGAAGAAACCAATTATTTATAAATCACTTTTCAAGCTACTAATAGGTTTACATGAGTAATATCAACGATACTTATTTTGATGGATATTATAAGGAGATATGGAAAGCCATTATTCCTGATGAACTCACAGTAAAGGAAGTTGATTTTATACTGCCCTATTTCAACCTGCAACCCGGCAGCAAAGTATTAGATCTGATGTGTGGTTACGGTCGTCATGCCCTTGCTCTTGCCAAAAAGGGGATTGAGGTAACAGCGGTTGACAACCTTGAGGAGTATATTAATGAAATAAAACAGGCGGCTGAAAAAGAAAAACTGCTGCTTAAGGCCGTAAAAGCGGATGTAATACAATACAGGACAGATGACGTTTTTGATCTGACCATATGTATGGGTAATAGCCTGAATTTTTTTAATGCCGATGATGTAACAAAGCTTCTGGTCAACATTTCATCTTATTTAAAACCCGGCGGCTCTCTATTAGTCAATAGCTGGTCAATTGCGGAAATAGCGATCAAAAATTTTAAAGAAAAGGGATGGAATACGGTGGAGGATCTGAAATTTCTAACAAACAGCAAGTTTCTTTTTCGACCCAATCGTATAGAAACAGAATCTACCATCATTACACCAGATGGTGAAACCGAAATAAAAACAGGGATAGATTATATTTATTCAATAAATGAAATGGAGGCTATGTTCAATAAAGCGGGGCTTAGTCTTAAAGAAGTTTACAGTATTCCCGGAAAGAAGAAGTTTGTACTGGGCGAACCAAGAGCTTATTTAATAGCGGAGAAGGGATAAACCATTTTTTTTGTAACTTAACTCCATTTAATTCTTTCCTGCATGAAGAAATTTTTTATTTCCGGCAGTATATTTTTTCTGTCTCTGAAAGCTTTTTGCCAAACATGGGCAGATAACGTGGCGCCCATCCTTTTTTCTAATTGTGCATCCTGTCACCGGCCGGGAGGCATAGCCCCTTTTTCATTGCTAACCTATAATGATGCTTTTATTTACCGCAACTCCGTCAGCTCTGCTGTTTCAAACTTACAAATGCCACCCTGGCCGCCTGCTGATAACTATGTACACTTCAGGGATGCAAGAGTATTAAGCTCAACACAGATAAGTACAATTGTAAACTGGGTAAGTAATGGTGCACCATCCGGCAACCTGGCTAATGCGCCTCCGCCACCGCCTCCTGTTACAAATGCATTGGGAACACCGGATACAGTTTTAAGAATGCCCAACTATACCAGTACCGCAGTTACCAGTGATGTATACCAGTGTTTTGTTTTACCACTAAGATTAAGCAGTGGGAAATTTTTATCGGCAGCAGAAGTAGTACCAGGCAGCCCCACAATTGTTCATCATGTGCTGCTATACCAGGATACAACTGCTAATCACGCAGCTCAGCTATTGGATAATGCAAGTCCTGGCCCGGGCTATACCAGCTTTGGTGGAATTGGTGTAAGCAGCGCTATACTATTGGACGCCTGGGTGCCCGGCACATCAGTTAAAAAACTGCCTGTTGTTTTTGGAAAAAGAATTTACTCCAATTCAGACCTCGTGATACAAGTGCATTATCCTGCTGGCAGTAATGGTCAACTTGACAGCACCAAAGTAAGGCTGTACTATAATAGTAATGCCGGTGCAAGGGATGTGAGGATTGAGCCAATTCTTTACCATTACCCACCTAGTTTGGTGAACGGGCCGTTGACAATACCTGCCAACACAATTAGAACATTTGAAGAACAGTTTACCTTACCGGCAATTTTTAAGGCAACTGTACTTACCGTGGCTCCGCATATGCACCTCATTGGTGAATCCATTAAAAGCTACGCTAACAAACCCAACGGCGATACAATCCGCTTTATTGATATTCCACGTTGGGATTTTCACTGGCAGGGTCAATATTATTTTCAACGTCCTGTGATTGTTGACGGAGGAAGTACTTTGCGGGCTTTTGCTACCTATAACAATACAAGCTCTAACCCGCATAATCCGAACAATCCGCCGCAAACCGTGAATCTTGGCGAAGCCACCACCGATGAAATGATGCTGGTGTATTTTGCTTTTACATCTTACCAGGCAGGGGATGAGAATATCATTCTGGATAGCTCTCTTATCATTACTCCTGTCGGCAACCCTACTATTGTAGTAAAAAAGCTGAATATTTTTCCTAATCCTGCCAATGCTTACCTCCAGTTTACTAATCCCGAACAGTATAAATATGGAATGCTGACCGTTTGGGACATGGCAGGAAGAAAAATGTTTGAAGAAGAAGTAACACACCAATATTATATCAATATATCAACCCGTAGCTGGGCCAATGGTATGTACCGTGTTTATCTGAACACAAGGGAAACTATTTATGCAGATAAAATTGTGGTGCAGCATGAGTAAGTTGTAAAGGGTTTTAAAAATACCCGTTTTTAAATCAATTAATTATCAATTTATCAGATAATTGATAGCTACAGGTCCCATTTAGAAAACAACTGCCATATAGCATCCATATAAAGTTTGTCTCGGCTAATCTTTTTTATAGTGCAGTTTATCGGGAAATCACTGCTGCTGTCCATTCATCAAGAATTCTTATGGTTGTTGGCGTTTTACTATTTAGCTTTAGTGTTACTAAAATCATGCAGTATGAAAAGAGTAATCACCAGCACATTACTGGGTATTTTTGCTTACGGGCAATTGCCTGCCCAGATAGATGCCGGCTTGTTCCGTTTTCCGGATGTATCGCAAACACAAATTGTTTTTACTTATGCAAACGATCTTTGGATCATGCCCAAAGAAGGCGGCACGGCAATAAAATTAAGTTCTCCTCCCGGTGTTGAAAGTTTTCCGAAATTTTCACCGGATGGAAAAACCATTGCATTCACCGGCAACTATGATGGTAACCAGGATGTGTATGCCATTCCTGCATCAGGCGGAGTGCCGCTGCGTTTAACAGAGCATGGACTGCCGGATCGTTTAGTGGACTGGACACCTGATGGCAAACGAATTTTATTTGCTTCAGGCAGGGAGAGTGGAAGGGAACGCTTCAATCAATTTTACACCATATCTTATACCGGAGGCCCGGCAGAAAAATTACCCCTGGCTTACGCCGAATTCGGAAGCTACTCTCCCGATGGAAAGCAGATGGCTCTTACTTTCCGCACACAGGTCTTTCGCACATGGAAACGCTACCGTGGCGGATGGAATGCCGACATTCATATTTTTAATTTTGCAAACCTTAGTTCGGAAAATATTTCTGCTACAAGCGATGCCGCCGATGAACTTCCCATGTGGCATGGTAACTATATTTATTTTCTTTCTGACCGGGGTTCGGAAATCCGTATGAACCTCTGGCGTTATGATCTTACAAAAAAAATATTTGAGCAGCTTACGCATTTCCGGGATTATGATGCGCATTTTCCTTCGCTTGGTCCTGACGACATTGTTTTTGAAGCCGGGGGAAAACTTTACTTGTATAATTTATCTTCTCAACAAACAAAAGAAGTAAAAGTAAACCTGGTGACGGATAAGGCAAGTCTGAAACCCGTTTCCGAACCTGCTGATAAATACATTCAACATCTTGGAATAAGCCCTGACGGTAATCGTGTGCTGATTGAAGCAAGGGGTGAGATTTTTTCAGTGCCGGCAGAAAACGGGTACGTAAAAAATCTTACCCGGAATTCAGGAGTGGCAGAAAGATATCCCGCCTGGTCGCCGGATGGAAGTACCCTGGCATACTGGAGTGATCAGTCCGGTGAATATGAATTGTGGACGATGGAGCCGGCAAAGGAAAATTCGGCAAAAAAGTTAACCAGCTATGGAGCCGGGTTCCGCTATAATTTGTTCTGGTCGCCGGATAGTAAAAAACTTGCCTTTATTGATAAGGCGATGAGGATAAAAATTTATGATCTGTCAAATGGTCAAACAATGGACGTTGATAAAGGAATGCGAATGTCACACGGATCTTTGGAAAATTTTTCCTGTAACTGGTCACCTGACAGCCGATGGCTTACCTATAGCCATGATCTTGAAAATTATCACCAGGCTGTTTTTATTTATGACATGCAAAGCCAAAAAGCACAACAGGTAACCAGTGGATATTATTCTTGCTTCTCACCTGTTTTTGATTCAGAAGGTAAATACCTGTACCTGCTAACCAGCCAGAATTTTCAACCCAACTACAGCAGTATTGACAATACGTTCATTTATCCTAATGCCGTACTACCTGCTGTTATCAGTTTAAAGAAAAGCACTCCTTCACTGCTCAGCCCGAAAAACGATAATGTGGAAATTAAAAAAACAGAAGAAACTTTGGCTGCAGATACTTCAAAGAAAAAGGATGCAACAGCTGCAACAGATAAAAAATCAAAAGTAGTTCCGGTTGAAATAGATTTTGACGGTTTTGAATCCCGGCTGGTTCTTTTGTCTGTAAAGCCGGGTAATTATGCCAATATAAGTTCTGTTAAAGGAAAGATCATCTACCGTGTTATTCCAAACACCGGCTCGGCTTCCGGATCAAAATCGTTTCTTAAGTTTTTTGATATAGAAAAAAGAGAGGAGAAAACAATTCTCGAAGATGCAGACCGGTATTGGTTATCTGCGGATGGTAAAAAAATGTTGGTGCAGCGACCCAATACCTGGGCAGTGATTAAGCCGGAAGAAAATCAAAAATTCGAAAAACCATTGCGGATATCTGAAATGACCATGATCGTTGACCCGACACAGGAATGGAAACAACTCTTTATGGATACTTGGCGGTTGGAACGGGATTATTTTTATGATGCCGGTATGCATGGTGTTAACTGGAACCAGGTGAAAGACCGTTATCTGAAAATGCTGGATGGCGCCATGAGCCGCGAAGAAGTGAATTTTGTTTTGGGCGAAATGATTGCCGAACTGAATGCATCACATACCTATCGTTCGGGTGGTGATGAGGAGCAAACAAAGAATGATCCGGTGGGCTATTTGGGTGTTGACTGGACGGCTGAAGGATTTTTTTATAAAATAAAAAAGATCATTAAACCCGCTGCCTGGGATGCTGAAGTTCGTTCTTCTTTGGATATGCCCGGTGTGGATATTAAAGATGGATATTATATTCTCGCCGTTAATGGAATACCAATTACTACCGAACGGGAACCCTTTGCATCTTTCCAGGGGCTTGCAAACAAAACTGTAGAACTCACTTACAACACTACTCCATCATGGACCGGCGCCAAAACAGCTTTAGTGCAAACAATGAGTGATGAGGGCCGGCTTCGCAACCTTGCCTGGATCGAAAGCAATCGCAAAAGGGTAGCAGAAGCCAGCAATGGTGATGTGGGATATATTTATATACCCAGTACAGGCATTGACGGGCAAAATGAATTGATAAGACAGTTTAATGCGCAATGGGATAAAAAAGCATTAGTGATTGATGAACGATTCAACAGTGGCGGACAAATACCCGACAGGTTTATTGAAATATTGAACCGTACCCCACTTGCTTTCTGGGCTATCCGGGATGGTGAAGAATGGCCCTGGCCTCCTTTTGCCCACTTTGGTCCAAAAGTAATGCTGATGAATGGATGGAGCGGATCAGGCGGTGATGCGTTTCCT
The DNA here is from genome assembly GCA_023251215.1 of Sphingobacteriales bacterium. GTDB lineage: Bacteria > Bacteroidota > Bacteroidia > Chitinophagales > Chitinophagaceae > JAHEZF01. Next base: position 22,378 of record JAHEZF010000001.1, read on the forward strand.
GATTTTTTCCGTAAAAAGGGATTGGGCCCGTTAATCGGAACAAGAACATGGGGCGGGTTAATTGGTATCAGTGGTGTGCCCCAGTTGATCGATGGCGGAAGTATCACGGCTCCTTCCTTCCGGATGTATAATCCTGATGGCACCTGGTTTAAAGAAGGCCATGGTGTAGATCCGGATATTGATGTATCGGAAGACCTGACCGCAATGGCAAAAGGAACTGACCCGCAACTGGAAAAAGCAATAGCAGAAATAAAAGATCTGGTCAGGAAAAAAGGATTTACCCGGCCCCAAAAACCTGTAGTGGAAAACCGGAAAGGATTCTGATAAAAATAAACCCCGGCGTTATGAAGACCGGGGTTAAACGTTACTGTTATGAATCAAAAAAAATTTTTAATGTTTGCGTTTCAAAGGAAAAGGGTTTAATGGTTTTGGATTTTGTTTTTCACAGGTTGGTTGGTTTTTTAAAAACAGGACTGAAAAGAGAAAGTTGATTGTTCCGGTGAGTGTCTCCCGATAAAGATCGGGTTGGTCTTTCAAGGGATTTGGAAAATACTTTCTGGACGGTAATGGACATTGGATGAGTAGGAAAAAACAGTCATCCGTGTCAATCAACTTTCATTGACAAAAGTATATCAGCATAAGCTGTTCACAAGAGCATAACTGCCCTTTTTGATCTATTCGGTTTTTACTGATACTGTCGTAAAATTTCAAACCAGTGTAAGTAAAGTTCCGTTTATTTTTTTTAGGTACTGGTACTTTCCGCAAATACTAAATTAAGTACTTATACTATGGTAAATGTTTCAGGAATTTTTCATCTTGCAAGTCGGAATAATTACTGAAGCAACATTTTTTTTACTAATATCTAATATCATCATCCATGAAAAACCCCGACATTAACCACGTTATCAAGGTAGCCATTGCCGACGATCATGCACTCTTCCGCACCGGAGTAAAAACATCCCTTCAAAGCCGCAAAGACATACAAATGGTGGCCGAAGCAGAAAACGGCATGCAATTAATGAATCTGCTCAGGCATATTCAGCCCGATGTAGTTTTACTCGATATTCAAATGCCCATAATGGATGGGTTGGCCACTTTGCCGGAGATCAAAAAATTATATCCGGATATAAAAGTGATCATGCTGTCCATGCACAATGATCATTCCGTTATTTCAAAAATGATGGAGATCGGCGCCAACTCTTATCTGACCAAGGAATCAGGATCAGAAATGATCTATGAAGCCATCCGGGCGGTGTATGAACAGGATTTCTTCTTTAATGAACTTACCAATAAAGCGCTGCTGAGTGGTTTACGCACCAAGCGTACACACGATGCCTCTATGCCGATGGATGTGCAACTGACCGAAAAAGAAATCACAATTCTGAAACTGATGTGTGATGAAAAAAGCACTAAAGAAATAGCTGATATGGTTGACCTGAGCCCCCGTACTGTAGAAGCCATCCGGGATAAACTGAAAACCAAGACCGGTACCAAATCAATGGCCGGCCTGGTAATGTATGCAGTAAAAGCAGGTTTGGTAGAACGAGCATAAGCTCCCTCTATCCCGAAACTTTGGAACTCCCCTGAAAGAGGAGACTTACCAGGATTCTGATATTAGAAAAGTTATCCATAGCGGATGACTTTTTTTATTTTACTTTGATTTGATGAACAGTATTTGTTTCAATGGCAAAATAATAACAAGCGATGAACCGGTGCTATTAGCCTCCAACAGGAGTTATCGCTATGGGGATGGTTTATTTGAAACCATCAAGGTAATGAATGGAAAAATTTTATTGGCTTCTTATCATTTCGAAAGATTATTTGCCGGACTATCCCTGTTGAAATTCGAAGTTTCCCGATTATTTACCAAAGAGAAGCTGCAACAGGAAATAATTCACTTGTGCAGCAAAAATGAATGTCAAAGACTGGCAAGGGTAAGAGTGTCCATATTCCGGGGCAATGGCGGTTTGTATGATGAGGATAAAACATTACAGTATGTAATAGAATGCTGGCCGATAGATGATGCTGTAAACAGGCTGAATGAAAATGGGCTGGTTATTGATGTGTATCCTGATGCCTGGAAAAGCTGTGATAAGTTTTCCAATCTGAAATCTGCCAATTACCTGCTATATGTGATGGCGGCATTGTATGCAAAAGAAAACAAACTTAATGATTGTCTCGTTAAGAATGTTCAT
>JAHEZF010000297.1 GCA_023251215.1 Sphingobacteriales bacterium
ATTTTGAAATGAGAATGGCGATGCCTGAAAAAGCTACGGCAGCAATCGTGAGGGCAATGAGTGAACCGGCGCCCATAAAAAAATCATTTGCACAAAGATACCAAGTAGTTTTTAAAACCGTCCATGACAAATCTCAACCTTGCTTCTGCGAAATGTCATGTGTCAGTTTGAAAAACATATTTTTTATTACCCGTATAACTCCTGGCGAATAGCTTTCCGGTCATATCCCATATCCTGTATTCTCTTTTTGGCTTCATCAATCATATTTTTCCATCCACAAAGGAAAAATACAACCGGTTGCCTTGACGCACACAGCTCTTCATATATAGGGTGCACATATCCTGATCTTCCGTCCCATTGCTCCCGTGATAATGTGGGGATATATTGGAAATTTTCCAATTCAAGATTTTTCAGTTCTTGATAATACAAAAGATCTTTTTGTGTTCGTGTACCATAGATCAGATAAATCTTTTTATGCGGGATACTGTGGTTTTTGATATGATGAGTCATACTCCTGAAAGGGGCTACACCTGTACCGGTGCAAATAAATATTATATCTTTTTGCAGTACTTCATTATTAAGCGTAAAAACACCCTGGGGTCCACGCAGAATAAGTTCGCTGCCCACATCCACTTTCGTAAATAAATATGTTGTACCAAAGCCGCCTTCCAATAAAACAATTACCAACTCAATGACATTAGTTCCATCTGGCCAACTGGCAATGGAATAACTGCGCCATCGTTTGTTGGGTTTTTCATGAATGGGTAAATCAAATGTGATGAACTGCCCGGGTTCAAAATCAAATTTTTCCAGTTCCGGAATTTCAATAAAGAATCGGCGGGTATTATACGTTTCATTTTCAATGCGGATAACCTTTCCTTTCCGCCAGGGTTGAATAGCCATGCTTTTGAAATTTTCGGTAAAGTACTAAAAGGATCAAAAAAAAATCATGATAGAATAATTATTTCAGCCTGAATTTTGAGATTCTTCAAAATAAAAGCGATACCAGACAGTATCGCCTTTGTCAGCCTGATGGCAAGCAACCGAATGCTGATGTTTCTGTCAGCATGCCGGCATTCATCGCTGGCACATCGTAAATGTAAAAAAATTATACGGATGTAATAGGTTCTAATTCCTTTATTTTTTTAACCTGAAAATACCAGGTTTTTCCTTTCCATTGATAGATCAGCACCAATTCCGATTCCTTTATCATTTTTTTTAAAGAGCCGGATGGTTTTAGTCCCGTAGTAGCTGCCTGATCGGGTATTACGAGAAGGAATTTATTTCTGGATGCCGGCGCCGGGATTATTTCCTTCGATTCAGCGGATGCATCGCCTGTTGCTATTTCGACAGGTGTTTTTGAAACGCTGTCTGTCTTTGCTGTATATTTTTTCCCCTGCATCCAGACTGCCATCACTTTAATTGTCGCTAACTTTTTTTGTTCAGCATAGAAAAAATAATTGATCTTTTTTACCGTGGCTTGCTTTACTTCTGCGCCATTTTCTTCTACAGCATTGCTCTTCCTGGCACCAGGTAAAACCACCTGCGAATAAGCATATACTTTTAAAACCGGCGCTTTTTGAGCAAGAACCAGCAATCCTGCAATAATAGCCAAAACTGTAAATAAGAATTTTTGTTTCATAAAGCTAAGATGAGACAATGCAAGAAATTCTCCTGAAGGTTCTGTTAAATAAAAAAGCTCTTTGTTATTGACACAGCATCCGTGAATAGTTATTGTTTTACTATTTTCTGAAGATGCCTGTATTTTTCATTATCACTGTAAATGCTCAGTATATAGGAGCCACGGCTCAATCCTGAAATGTCAATATTGCCGTCACTATATCCGGCCTGGCTATGCCATACCTGCTGACCGTTGAGATTAAATACCTGGATGGAAATCTTTTTTATAGTAAATATGTTACCGATTCTATATTCGATCCTGCCACTGCCTAATGTGGGGAACACATACCTGATAAAATTTTTATCATTGGTAACCGGGTTGCTGACGCCAGTATTTTGATTCGGTGTAAAATTAGCTGTACCCAGAAAAGTGTAATACATCCCGTTGCCATGAGTGCCGACCAATAATACATTGTCAACAGGACGGTATGCCAGCGATTGAACAACAGCAAAATTTAATACACTACCTCCTTCCCGCACCCAGGCGGGAGAGCCACCGCCGATCAGCGTTGGTCCGATATTAACTGCACTGTACAAACCGACAGAAGTGCCAACATAATATTCTGTCACCGGGTTATTACCTGCATCCTTTTTCACCACAATCACAGCGCTTCTGATAGATGGAGGTACAAGATTGCCTTCCGCATTTCGCCAGGTTGGAGCTGCCGATTTTGCATTATTGGTCCACCAGATACTTGTTGCTGCATAATTAGATACCACAGCCATGATCTCATCATCGTTGTTCGGATTAACAGTAATGTCCTGCACATTGGAACCGTTTGGTAAAGATAGAGGAGTGATATCAATAGGGGGAGCGGTTGCTAATATATTCCTCGGATTGTCAAGGCGGAAAATTTTTCCATTAGTAGTGCCAATATATAAAACATGACTGGTTGTATAAGGCCCGCGACTTATCGCTAATGCACGAATGCCGATATTAGTGCCCCCGGTAGGATTGCCCGGATTCACTGCACTGCTTACGCCAGTCAGTTCCGTCCAGGTAGAAGAAGTAACCGTAGAAGCGTTGATGGTTCGGAAAAGCCGGTTGTAATTGACATAATATAAGTCTTCAGTATTATCTGGATCAAGTATGAAATTGGTTACAAATTCCCCAAATTCACCAGTAGTACCGTCTGTTGTTAAGTTGTTCGGAGTGATATTATCTGTAGTTGGAGTGACGGCAATTTTTAAACGACGAAGATTGCCTAATTGAAAACTGGCATATATAAATTGCGAATTGGAAGTTAATGGTGCCATACCTACATGTCCCCCATCAGCGCCCAC
>JAHEZF010000298.1 GCA_023251215.1 Sphingobacteriales bacterium
TCCGCTAACGTTGATCAGCGGATAGATGTTTATTAGAAAATATTTTTTATTTTTTTTTCTCAGCGAGTCTGGCAAAGCCGACCCGGCGTAAATAAACTTTATAATAAGAAAAACATTCTGTGTTTTATTTTTTTTTGCGTCATAACATCTCTGTAAGGAGATAGATGTTTTGAATACTGAATAAAAAAGTCCCCTGATAACTCGGGGGACTTTTAGAAGAATGCTCAAGGTATGAATTAATCAATTGTGAGAGTAAAGGTTTGAGAAACTTCTTTATCACAAACTTTGTATGTGAAAGTAATCGTATAAGTTCCGGATGAAACAGGTAATACAGTAACAGTTTTGCCTGAGCCGCTGGTTCCGTAGCTGGCACCCGCAGGAGCTTCAACTTTGCTGGTCCATGTGCCTGGGCAGGGGCAACCGGTAACTTCAGCATCAAACCTGTACATTTTACCACCACTCATGTGAGTCAGCGTATTTTTAGCTGCATAGCCGGAAGTCTTTTTTTCATAATTGCCACAAGCCGGCTTATAGGTCCATGTTACCAGGATTTTTATTTTCGGATCACAAACGTTTTCTGTGCAGCAGTCGCCACCCAGGTTAAGAGCTATCATTTCAACCGGTGGTTGAAAATTGGCAACAGGAATAGGAGGCAAAGGAATTTGAGAAACAATAGTAACGAGGGTTTGAGCGGAAATGTCACCAACCAGATAAGCTTTGTACAAAAATGAGATCAGCGAGAAAGTTGCTTCATCAAAATGAAATACATCATACACGGCGGATTCAATCTGATGCTGGTCACCTCCTAACTTTTCAAGGATAGAACTTGCAAATTGCGATAAGGCAACTTTGCGGCCATTTTTATCCGGATATCCGTTGGGAAGTGTGTCAAGGTAAGCCGTAATGCGGTAAGATTGAACAAAGTTCAGCACTTGGGCTATGCCTCGCTTGAATTCATCAATTGTCGAATAAACCGGACGGGTTTGTTCTTGCTGATGATTACTGTTATCAGAATTTAAGTTCTTTTTACAGGACACCATCATAATGGCTCCGACAACAAGGGCTGTAATGAAACGGTAAATAAGAGTTTTCATAATAAATGTTTTTAAGTTTAAAAATTGATTTAGTTTCAAAAAGATTGTTTGAAAGAATATCAAATCCCTGCAAATAATGTTACCCCCACTTGTAAGAATTTTTTTGAGATTTGATGATAAAGAAGAACCAGCTCTGCGAAGTCTCTGACCCGATAGCTATCGGGTTCCCAAGTATAATGCTTAATGTCTTTCTTTATTTCGACAAAGGGGTCTGGTAAAGCCGATTCGGCGTAAGGCCTCACTTGGTTCCCTCTTCTGAAGGGATCTACGGTGTGGACACAAGTAGCTCTTTAAGGAGAAGGAAGTAAGGTGTCAACCTGACGCATAGGCGAAGATGAGATTTCCCAGAACAGGTGTTGATGGTGATGCTGTAATGGATGTTCCGTATGAAGAAGTGAAATAATCTGAACCGGGATTTAAAAATAGTAACCCGGCGGCAACCTGAAAAAAATATTTAAGATACAAGGTTACCTTTTGTTATTTCAGGAATAAATGCTGAAGCATTTCATTCAAACACTTTAAAAAATCATTTTTATTTAATATAAAAGTTTCCTGAAATAAGGAGTTTTTTTTGGTTTGTAATAAGGAATACCATTAACTTTATAATAATAAAGCAATTAGGCTCCATTCTAGTAGTAGTTAAATTTTTTGCTTTATATCTATTAAATTCACTCTCCCTTCCCTTTGAATAAGGATTTGATTAGTATAGCCGAATTTGTATTCTACCCTCTCTAAACCTCAATAAGGCAATTCTGATTATTAGCAGATCAAATGAAATTTTATTTTTTAAACATTAAAATTACAAAAACATGAAACTAAAACTAATCTTAACCATGATAATTGCGATTGCAATTATCGGTTTAAATGGATTTTCGCAAAAGAGCCCAAAGGATGATGGTGCAAAGGGCAAAAAAGGACAACAAGAGAATGATGCGGAAGCAAAAAAGCTGAGTTCAAAAGGTAAAGCGGAATTTGATAAGGCTAGCGCCGATTTCAAAAATGTTAGTAACGCTTCATTTGACATTGCAGCCAATAGTGATGTTAATAACTTGGATGATAAGAAAAGTTTATTGGGTATTGGTGGAACGCCTAATGATACGGAATCAGATAAGCAAGACGCTGAAAACAAAAAGAATGAAAAAGCGATCTCCGATAAGTTGCAAGCCGATAAAAAAATATCAGGTGCTAGTCTTGATCCGGGTGGTAAAGGTAGTAGTAAACAACCTTCAACTTCTACCACAGGCGTGGGCGCAGCCTGGACTGATGGTGGCTTTTGGGCCACTTATGCATTAGTACCGACAAGAAACCAGGATGGTTGTGGTAGTTGTTGGGCATTTGCCGCTTGCGGCGCTTTTGAACATACATATAGATATTTCTATGGCGGAGTTCTTGATGTAGCCGAACAAGATGTATTGGCAAACTCAAAAAATGTTTTTTGTAATAGCTCTGATTGCGGTAGTTGTAATGGGGGTTGGTCTGACTGTGCTGTCAGTTATCTGTATTGCCACGGGGTTGCGAGTGAAGGATCCTATCCTTATACAGCTACAAGCGGACCTTCTTATAACAGGGGTGTTTATAAGAAAGCCTACACATGGGGACGAGTTCCATATTACGATGGTTCTTATAGGAAAGAATGGGTTAAATATTACCTCACCCTTTATGGTGCAGTGACTACTTATATGAGAGCAGGTCTCAGCACATTCTATAGTTATTCAGGCGGAGTATACAATGGCTATCCGAATCAGGGCGGCTGGGGTAATATTGACCATGCTGTAACGATTATAGGCTGGTATGATGGCTATGGCGCCTGGCTTATTAAAAATTCATGGGGTACAGGATGGGGATTTGGTGGTTACGCCTGGGTAGGAT
>JAHEZF010000299.1 GCA_023251215.1 Sphingobacteriales bacterium
CCCATAAGGCAATAGTCTCCAGGATAAAGACAGGTTTGTAATCTTTCAGCCCGGATTGAAGCCACGGTATCTTAAAATAAAGAAATAACAATAGAATGCATAAAAGGATGGTATAGCCACAGACCTTGTAAATTTTATTCCTCGTCAATTTTTGTTTGGTCGGGTTTCCTGAACTTTTTGTAAACAGAAACAAAGAAAAATATGCCAGGGTGAGGAAAAATAATGCAGCCGAAACATCATGAACTGAACTGACGAATGAACTGCTGTTCCTGTGAATGAAATTGCAAATTGAAGAACTGTCCGGGCCGCTTGTTGGAAAAAAAGCAACTCCTATCGCAAATACACAGGCCAGTTTGCTGGCAATTGTATCCCTTCTTCCATAGCCTTTGTATGAAAATAAAAACAATCCAACTGCACATAGAGTACCCACCATGAAGTTACCCATCTTCGTATAGTAATAGTCGCTTATCGAATCCTGGATACAGATGCATTTACTTAAAACAGGAAGACCGATAGCCATTACAACCGGTAAAAGGATTCCTAAAACACCAACTGCTTTTCGCAAGGTTAGATAAGAGATGACAAGCTGTTGATTCGGATCGTTATTTGTTGGCGAATTCTCATCCATAAAAGTTTATTTAAAATTTTTAATCACGGTAATTTTCCTAAAGCTACTGATTGAATAGAATACAAAGAAAAAACGGGAAAAGATATTTGGCTGCATTTCCGGTAAGTCGAGCGACACCGCTGCAGTTTATTTTATTATGAATCCTGATGCCAGATTTGGGAGAGGCATTAACCAAGGCGAAGGGGCGGCTTCAATTTTTTTTTTATTTAACGAATACCTGCCTGCGGCAGTCAAGCTATGGACAGATGGGACCTTATAACTATTTGTGTCATTTGCACTCCGCGGAAGGATTTATATTTTCTTTTGCTGCGCTGAGCGTTGGCTGCAATATTCCTTTTTTAGTTCTTGAAAAATTGATGATCCAGATGCTGTCAAAATCATTTTTCTCCCATATAAGATCTATATTCTTTATACCAAGGTTTCGTACAATTGGAGGAATATCCTTACTGTTCCATACTATTAACACCGTTCCCTTCTTCCGAAGTATATCTATTGCAATACCGGCCGAATCCGTTTCAGCATGCTTGCTGTTGACGACAAGATCATACTTCACAGCTAAAGGCACTACAGTCTGATACATTCTTACCGAGTTGGTAGATTTGCCGGGCCTGATAATGGGTACATACACATAGTCTGGTATCCCAAAAAGAGAAGTTAAAGCTTTGGGCAATGCCAGCGACCTGTTGTATCCTTTGCAGGAAAGATTAAAGCCGCTATCGGGTTTTTCGCCATGACGGATGATCACTACTCTCAGCGGGATACTATCCGGTAAAAACTGGGCAAAGGAAGAATAAGAAGAAACCGTTGCTATGCAGTATAGGAATAAAAAAATCACGAAACCACTTTTCATATTATAGTTTGGGCAATTAAATTAAGGAGAAATAATCATATACTGCTTTCATTACATGTATAGCAAAAAATTCTTCCGGATAAAAGCAGACCCTGAACTCCCCCAAATAGATCGAAATACTATAAATTGTAAGTGCAGACATTTATCTATCGTCTGTACTCAGAATAACTTGTCATGCCACTGGCGGGAGACAGATTGCGAACAACACCGCTGTTGCCGGAAAGGCCTTATTGACCGAGGATATAAGTAACGGCACCAATCTTCTGCCTGTAAGAACCTGATTTTAGCCCAACTCCTCTTCCAATATCAAGTGAAGTGTACCATGAATAAGTAAGCGGTCCAATGCTTTTTATCTTTCCTTTAATAAATTTATCCTCAAAAGAAGAATAATAGCTGATGGAATTACTGCCCACTGCTTTCAGCCTGCCGCTGAAACCGTCAATATCAAAAGAAGAATAATACTGTAATACAAGATTGCCAATAAATTTTATTTTTCCTTTAAGGGCCTTATCGTCAAAATCTGAATAATAATCCAGGATAAGTGAACCAATGGATCTTGTCTTTCCTATTTTCGTTTCAGTTTCATAAGAGCCATAATAAGTAATATTTGCAGTTCCGATACTTTTAACCTTGCCCCTTGACAATGAGTCCGATTCAGGCCCGTAATATTCCACCCTTCCCATATAGGGCTGCAGGTTAGGGGCATAAAAATTACTGCTTCGCAGGGACTGCACTTCGGTTCCCCATTCCATAATTTTTCCATCAACCGAGATGCGTATGAGCACATTCCTGTCAGTAACTAAAGAAAAGTAAGAAAGACTGCTGCTCCCGGAAAAAGTGACCTGGCTTAATTGCTGGGAATATGTGCAGGTAAAAAGCAGCGAAAAAGGGATGGCTGTAAAAAGTTTTTTCATAATTTTCTTTATCTGGCTATAAAGTTATGGAATTCCGGACTGAACATGAAAGTACACCGATAACTATCGGGATGCGGACAGCCCTGCCTGCCGGTTTATCTGCGCAGGCATGGCAGGAAGCCTTCAAAATTTCTTTTATTTACTGAACATTATGGTCAACAGGGATAAATGATCATTTTAGTTCCTGACACATCGGGGTTGGCAAACCAGGCCCCAATTAGACTCATTCTGTAATTCGAATCGGGAAGACCCCGCAAGAACGAAAATAATTACCCTGAAATATAACATGATATGATTTTATTTCGCAAAGCTTGTTAATTTTAACAGGTGCTAATCCGTGATGGATAATAATAGCAGTATATATCTCCAATTTAAACTTACCTAAATCAAAATGAATGAACCCATATTGCTTTGTAATTACATCTTTCGGTAAGAAAGACAACCTGAAATATCTACAGGAAAAATTTTCTGCAAAAAATGTAACCGAAAACGTAAAGCAGATCAATTTCGATAATATATATGAACAACTGGTAAAACCAGCATTGCTGAAAGCAGAACTGGAGCCGTTGA
>JAHEZF010000300.1 GCA_023251215.1 Sphingobacteriales bacterium
CTGGGAGTTGAAAGCCTTCAGTTCAGCGATCTGAAAAAATTAATGCTGTCATTTTTGTCAAATACAACAAAAAAAGGGGGGGAAGAAAATATTGAGGAATTAAAAACACAAATACAGAATTTGTCAAATACAATAAAAAAAGGGGGGGAAGAAAATATTGAGGAATTAAAAACACAAATAGAGAATTTGTCAAATACAATAAAAAAAGGAGGGGAAGAAAATATTGAGGAATTAAAAACACAAATACAGAACTGGTATAATTCTTACATGGATAGGGTAACCGGCTGGTATAAAAGAAAAGTGAAGAAAAATATTTTTGTTGTCTCTGCTATAGTCACACTTTTTTTTAACCTGAATTTTTTCACCCTCAGTAAAACTATCTATGCTGATACCAAATTAAGAAATACACTGGTATCAATGGCGGATAGTGTAAGCAAAGAACAAAACCCGATTACGGCTTTACAAAACAAATTAAAAAATGATAGTACGGTGCTGGGTGAAATTGATCCTGATGTACTATTAGGAGTTGAACTTCCTATTGGCTGGAAAATATCTGTAAACGATGCCGGTACTGAGAGAAAAACCTGGGTGGGTAAAGCATTTAGGTTTATTGGTTATTTTTTCGAAAATCATTTTACTGTAAAGAATATTATTGGCTGGTTGATTTTTATCATGGCACTCAGCTTGGGTGCTCCATTCTGGTTCGATGTAATGAGAAAACTGGTCAATGTCCGTAATGCCGGAATTTCCCCACAGCAAAAAGCAGGCAAATGAGTTTTTACAATACCCATACACATATTTTCAATGTGCCTTGCGTACCGGATGCATTTATTACCAATTACAGGTTTCCGCAATTTGTGAGTGGCATCATCCGGTATGCCGTTCACAAAAAATGGGCAAGGACATTACTGCTTGGATTCTTAAAGCGAATTCCGATCCGGGTAGGAGGCGTGCAGATAAGAAGATATGCTGCGCTGGTAGAAGTAGCCATTAACAGATACCAGAGTGAAGTGTTTGAAGAATTGAGGAGTAATTATGCAACTGATGCACGGTTTGTATTACTCACTATGAATTTTGATTATATGACCGGCGAAGCTCCTGCCGGAAATTATAATCATTATGATACACAATTGCATGAAGCATTGGAAGTAAAAAGCTTTTATGCTGATAAAGCTTTGCCATTTTTGTTTATAGATCCCAGGATGGGTGAAAATGAATGTATGAATCTGCTGCATTTCTATTTTGATCCTGCACGGAACAGGGGGATTACCGGTATTAAAATTTATCCTTCTTTGGGATATTACCCGTTTCATCCGAACATGGAAAAAGTATATGCATTCGCAGAAGAGCATCAAATACCCATTATCACTCATACCTATAAAAGTGGCGGCGCCTACTATTCCGGCCGGTTCACCCCGGCAATGCTGAGTTATAATTCATTTAACCCGACACCCGAAACCACTGCCTTTCTCAATGCAGCGCTTATTCCGTTTCCGTCTTCAAACAGTTCACAGGACTTTGCAAACATTCTGATGCACCCAATGACATATTACGATGTGCTGAGAAAATTTCCGAAACTGAAAATCTGTTTTGCCCATTATGGGGGGGCAGAAGAGTTAAGAGATCAGTTTAACCTGAAAAACACATACAACTGGACAAGAACTATAAAAAGCCTGATGGCAGAATTTGAAAATACTTATACCGATGTGAGTTTTACCCTGAAAGACCGTAATGCCAATGAAATAATTTTAAATGATATGACGGACCCGGTACTGAGTAAAAAAATATTATTCGGCACCGATTTTTTTATGACAACCCCGTTTGCCACGGACAGGGCGCTGACTGAAAATTTCTTTCAGCTGTTCGGCCCGTATATAACACAGTTAACTGTTACCAACCCAACTCTATTTTTAACTTCTGCATTCTTCACCCCATAATCTACAAGTATGCCGTTTGCCGATTTTCATGTACACGGAAATTTTAAAACCTTTTTTACGGGTTATAATGTGGCAGATAAACAAAGTCCCTGGAATGAAGTTAAAATCGGGATTGATAATTTTCTTTTTAAAAAAACAAACCGGGTATTAAGTTCTCAATCCTGTTTCCGGCAATTATATAAAGGCGATCTTAAGTTGGGAGTAATTCCTCTTTATAGCACTGAACGAGCCTTCCCTGATTCTTTCCTCCTGAAAGTAGTTGATTTCTTTTCTTCTAAAATTGACAACCGCCTTTTCCGCGATATAAGAAATGATAAAATATCCTACTGGAAACAATTAAATGATTGTTACGGTCATCTGCTAAGAGCAGCTACCGACAATGAACCGGGGCACGATGAAGTTAATATAACCCGTTGTTTTGAAGATTTTAAGCCGGGGTTTATGAACATTGTGTTGTCAATGGAAGGTGCTCATTGTTTCCTTGACAAGACTGAAGATGCTGTGACCCCAGACGGTATGAATAGGATTATTACAAGAATAAAACAATACAAACAAAGAAACCCGGCAGATAATTTTCCCCGTGTTTTCATCCTGAATCTTACACATCTTACCCAGGCTCCTTTCAGTAATCATGCATTTGGTATGAAGCTGATAAGTCATGATGAATTCATTCCTCAGGGAAGGGGAATTTCATTGGCTGGTTTAAAAATCATTGAAACAGCGCTGAGTTATGATAAAGATTATTACCCGATGATCATTGATGTCAAGCATATGAGTATAGAAAGCAGGAAAGCATTTTATGAACTCCGCCGTAATAATTTTCCGGATATCCCGATTACGGCATCCCATGTAGGATGCACGGGTATTTCGTGGGACAAGGTAAATGATTATATAGAGAGAATAAATTCCCCTTTGTTCAATAAAAGAAAATGCAACCTGGTCTCTTATAATAAACCCGGAGGTATTTTATCCAATACCGAATTCAATCCATGGAGTATTAATTTATTTGATGAG
>JAHEZF010000301.1 GCA_023251215.1 Sphingobacteriales bacterium
GTACTGCAAAATGTTTGACGGTAGCAATGGTCTTAAAATACTTCGGGTCATCGCCCTGCAATCCTTTTATAAATTGAACAGCTAATCTTCCTGTTAAAAATGGGTCTTCTCCATACGTTTCCTGGCCTCTTCCCCAGCGGGGGTCACGAAAAATATTTATGTTGGGCGACCAGAATGTAAGACCCTGGTAGATCAATCTTTTTCTCTTTCGTACAAATTCATGATGCTTGGCACGGGCTTCATCCGATATTGCTGTTGAAACTTTCAACATCATATCTTCATCCCATGTAGCGCCGAGACCAATTGCCTGCGGAAATACGGTTGCCAGGCCTGCACGGGCCACGCCATGAAGGCATTCATTCCACCAGTTGTATTCAGGTATGCCCAATCTTTCAATAGCTGGCGCTGCATTCATCATTTGGCCGATCTTTTCTTCCAGCGTCATTCTTCCAACAAGATCATTTACTCTTTCTTCAATACTTAAACCAGGATTGAGAAAAGGGAACTTATATTGCTCTTTTGATTTGCAGGTAAAAAATATAGTGAAAATGAGAACCGGCAATATTGTTCTGATTATTTTTTTCATTGTGCATTTTATTTTACTATGATTTATACTTTTTAATATATTCTGCTACTTCGATCATAGGAGCAATCCAAATATTTTTTTCGTTCTCCTTCAGAAAATGCAAAAGCTTACTATGTGCTTCCAAAGACACATTCAACGAATGTTCTCCACCGACGCCATGAAAAAGAAAAACAAGTAAACTGTGGTTTGTCATTGCCTGTTTTACCAAGGCAATCATTTCATCACCTGATTGGCCATTGATCATGTAACAGCCGATGTTGTACAGGTCAATTTTATCTATAGTAAGCATTTCCGGTTTCACAGCGCGGGCCGCTATAAAATCATTTCTCAATCCATCAATGTAAGCGGTATCATGAATTTTTGTATCACCGCAGGGATAGGCAAAGGTTCGTTTTGATTTCCCATCAATGGCTTTCAACATATTGCTCATCGTTCTGATCTCATCAGTCATTCGTTTAACAGTATAATTTCTCAGATCGTAATCGGGTTTTACAAATTCTCTTCCTGGCCGACCGCCTTCACAGGGATGCCAGACAGTATGATTAGCTAATTCATGCCCTTTTGCAGCAGCATTTCTCCATTTGAATATCTGCTCATTTAAACCGTTGAAGTAATCCGAGATATAAAATGTTCCTTTTAAGCCAACAGAATCAAGTGCAGGAATTGCATTGGTGAGATCAACATTCAACCCATCATCATAAGTCAACACCACCGCACATTTTTTATGATGCCATACTGTATCCTTTTGTGCAGATATATTTAAAAGAATAAACTGGCTCACTAAAAAGAGACAAAATATTTTTTTCATTGAATACTATTTATTGTCTAAAAGTTCATCAATCATTTTTCTTTTTTTTATCTCCCCGTTAGGGGATGGGGGCATCAGTTCTGAATGGTGACGCCGGCAAGCCTTCTTTATTATACAGGTTTGGATTTACAGGGTTATCAGCCCATGCATACCGTACAAAAAAAGGATGAGGAACATCATCATTCCACACAATTACTGTATTATTTTCAATGACCGCTTTTGCCCAAACGAATTTTTTATCCGCCCCCGCAATAGCAAACTCACTCAGTTCTTCGCCATCATTTGTAATTAATCCGCTGCCAATATTGTTGAAGCTGATGATGATTTTACTGCCATCAGTTTTTGAAGATTGATAAACAGGCCCTGAATAAACAATATCTTTTTCACCATAAGCAATTTTTTCAGCAGCCAATGCCAACCTGTTTCCAACATCTTTTTTATTATCAGGATGGATATCATTCCATTCGCCCAGGTCAATAGCAACTGCCATCCCGGTATTGGGAACAGATAATGTTTTGAGTTGTGCTTCTCTCAACAGGGCCCAGTTGCTTTCGGAAGGCAGGTAATTTACTTCCATAAAACCGGGAAGTTGTACATATAAAAATGATGCATCGCTTTGCTTCCATTGATTTCGCCAATCTTTTATCAGCGCTGGGAAAAGTTTTTCATATTCCGATGCACGGCTGGTATTTGCTTCACCCTGGTACCAGAGAAAACCTTTGATCGAATAATTGATCAATGGCGCAACCATTGCATTGAATAAGGCCGTAGGTTGATTCTGAAAAGAAATACCACTTCCTCCGCCGCCACGCATCGGAATAAAAACATCACCCACTTTATATTGCCAGTAACCTTTAAGGTCAATGCTCTGTCCACCCGCTGTTAAATAGTAAGGTTTGTCAGGTACAAATCCTCCCTTTCCAGAATTGTTGATGACACGAATGACGATAATGTTTTTACCGGGTTTCAACAATCCTGCACGTAATTGATATCTTCTCTGCGGGTATTGATACGTTGTATTACCGGCAAGCACAGCATTTATATATAAGAAATCTGCATCTACAATTCTTCCTAAAAAAATTCTTGCCGGGACGGCGGTCATTGATGCAGGCACATCAATTTCTCTTCTGTACCAAACCACACCATCAAGATCTTTTATTCCCTGGTCTTCCCAATAACCGGGTACATTTATAGTATGCCATCCTTTTGGAACGTAAGTGGTATCGTACCACATTTTTGGCCCGGTCAATCCTTTATCCTGTTGTCTTGGACGATTGGCATTGTTTGCAAACGCAGCCCTGTTTATACTGTTAATGTATGCAGTGTCTTTATTCTTTTCAATTGTGCTGATGATTGCAGGAAATTCTTTCAGTCCTTCTTCACTTGTCCAGGCTTCAACAGGTGTGCCCCCAACACTGGCATTAATTAAACCAATAGGCACATGATATTTTTCATAAATTGTTTTTGCAAAGAAGTAAGCGACTGCCGAAAATTGAAGTACATCCTGCGGAATGGCGGATTTCCAATAACCGGTTGGCAGATCATCACGAGGGCCA
>JAHEZF010000302.1 GCA_023251215.1 Sphingobacteriales bacterium
TATTCTCTTTATAGCGGATTGGAAGAACTGATAACAAGAATACTTCCGCAATTTGGAGTAAATCCTGTCATTGTCGATCTCAGGAATCTGGATAAAGCAACTGAAGCGATAAAAGCCAATCCTGAAATTAAGATGATGTACTTAGAAACTCCGGCCAACCCAACAATTCAATGTGTGGATCTTGAAGAGTTAACTAAGATCGCTAAAGCAAATAATTTGTTGGTTGCAGTTGACAATACTTTTGCCACTCCTTATTTGCAGCAACCATTTAAATATGGTGTAGATTTTGTTTTTCACAGCACCACAAAATTTCTAAATGGACATGGAACAGCTATTGGTGGCGTTTTATTGGGAAAAGATTTGGAAAGAATGAATAACCAGTATAAAAAAACCTATCGCATACTGGGTGTTAACAGTAATCCTTTTGATGCGTTTCTTTTAACACAGGGAATGAAAACTCTGGAATTAAGAATGGAACGTCATTGTTTTAATGCAATGAAGGTTGCTGAATATTTTAATACACATCCGGCGATATCAAAAGTGAATTATGCAGGTCTTGCATCACATCCCGATCATAAGGTGGCAATGAAACAAATGAAGCATGGTGGCGGAATGTTGAGCTACGAAATGAAAGGCGGCTTACAGGCGGGAATTGACTTTATGAATAAACTTAAAATGTGTGTTCGCACCGTTTCATTAGGTACAGCCGAAAGCATTCTTTGTCATCCTGCATCAATGACACATGCGGGTACGCCAAAAGAAAGCCGTGAAAAATATGGCATCACCGATGGATTGATAAGGATGAGTGTGGGGCTGGAAAATATTGAAGATATATTGAATGATCTTGAGCAGGCACTGAATTGAAAATTGAATATTTTTAGAATAACTTAAATGTTCAATGCTCTCCAAAGGAATTCTCCCAAGGAGTCCTTTGGACCTTTGGGACAACTATCAATCTTCAATGTTCAATTTATAGACTCCTTATCTTTAGTCATCATTATTACCAAAACTAAGTTTATGAAAAAAATATTTATTGTTCTGCTCTTTCTTATTTCTGTGAAGTCATTTACCCAACCGCCAGCTGACCCACGGCTTAAGGGGCTTGACACTTTTGCACTGAAAGTTTTAAAAGAATTGAATGCACCGGGTGTTACCATTGCCGTGGTGGAAAAAAACAAAGTGGTATATACCGGTGGCTTTGGTTATCGTGATTATGAAAAGAAATTACCTGTCACCGAAAATACTTTGTTTGCAATCGGGTCCTGCACTAAAGCATTTACAGCAAGTATGCTGGGTATGCTTGAAAAAGAAGGAATGGTTGACCTGGATAAACCTGTAAGAAATTATTTACCTGAGTTAAAATTCATGAATGAATATACTAATGCCCATGCAACATTAAGGGACATGATGTCTCATCGCACAGGTTTACCACGTCATGATAATTCCTGGTATGGTTCTACTGTCACCCGAAATGAACTGCTTGAACGTATCCAATACCAGGAACCAACTGCTGAGTTGAGAGAGAAATACCAGTATAATAATTTTATGTTCATGGCACAGTGGCTGGTGATTGAAAAACTTACCGGGAAAAGTTGGGAGGAAAATCTTAGAGAAAGAATTTTGAAACCACTAGGAATGAACAATACAAACATGTCAGTGATTGATATGGAAAAATCTGCTGATCATTCCCTGGCATATACCGAAGAAGATAAAAAACTAAAAGCAATCCCTTATCGTAATATCGATAATATCGGGCCGGCAGGAGCTATCAATAGTTGTGCAAAAGATATGGCCAATTGGTTAATTACATGGATCAACAATGGTAAGTTTAATGGCAAAGAAATTTTTCCTGCTTCGTACCGTGGCCAGGCTATTACTGTACAAATGGCTACAGGTGGCGGAGTACCCGGGGCAGAAAATTCAGATGTACACATGAGTGGTTATGGATTGGCCTGGGGCATGAGCAGTTACCGCGGACATTATCGTGTAGAACATGGCGGCGGCATTGATGGATTTATTACCACCACCGGATTTTTTCCAAGTGATAGTATTGGCATATTTGTTTCATCTGACCAGGGGGGTGTAAGTACAACGATCAGGAATTTTATAGCCGACCATATGCTTAAACTTAGTTATCGGAATTGGCTGAAACCCCAGTTAGAAGGTAAAATGAAAGCTGATTCTGCAGCACAGGCAACTCCAAACACAGATAGTATAAACCGTAAACCCGGAACAAAACCATCTCATGAAATAAGCAATTATGCCGGCAGTTATGAAAACAAAGGATATGGTCGGGCAAAATTATTCATGGAAAGAGATACTTTATGGGTTGACTATAATGAAGCGGGAAAAAGAACCCAATCCTACCTTCAGCATTACCATTATGATGTTTTCAGGATTCGATCAACAGAAGAAAAAACTGAAAGAAAGGATGCACCAAAAATAAACTTCAACCTGGATAAAAGTGGTGATATTGTCTCGTTTCAAACGAAATTAGAGCCCGGTGTAAAAGATATTGTATTTGAAAAATTGCCAGCAGAACTTGACTTAAAAAAAGATGCCCTAAAAAAATATGAAGGCGATTATGAACTGCAACCCGGCGTTGTTGCCAAATTTTATATTAAAGGTGAAAAATTATATGCCTTCATCGAAGGTCAGCCGGAATATGAGTTGATTGCAACAGAGAAAAACAAATTTGATATAAAAGTTATTAAAGGATATAGTGTGTTATTTGAAGAAAATGGAAAAGGAGAAATAACAGCCGCCAGTTTTATACAACCAAACGGAACATTTAAGGCAACCCGTAAAAAATGATACTTCGTCGGGGCAACCCTTGCGGTTGCCCCCATGAAAATAATTGATCAATTTTTAATACCAATGAAATATAATCCTGCGATTCATCACCGAAGATCAATCCGGTTAAAAGGATACGATTATTCAAA
>JAHEZF010000057.1 GCA_023251215.1 Sphingobacteriales bacterium
CCGCCCAAAAAATTCCAGCCGTATATGTCGTCAACATATCCATTCTTATCGTCGTCAATACCATTGCCGGGAATTTCATTGGGATTGCGCCACAAAATTGATTTCAGGTCTTCATGAGTGGTATCAATGCCTGAATCAATAATAGCCACAATAACAGTTTTGCTTTTCAGTTTTTTTGATTTTACAAAATCATAAGCCTTGTCAACACTGATTCCGTAAAATCCGCTTGAATCTTTATCCAGCATATGCCAGCCCTTAGGAATCTCATCCTTTTGTGCATTTTGCGCAAACAGTGTAGAAGAAACCAAGCCAATGAAAGCCAGGAAAAGGGTACGTTTCATAATACTATTCATTTGTTTTTGATTTTATGATACAAAATTCGTAAAGGCGTAAAAATAATGATTACCATTCATACTTTTTAAAGAAACAGAGGGTTGTTATTTTTGTCATTCGGGCTTTGGAGTAAACTCTTTTTAAGGTGATACTTAAAGAAGCAGATGATATTTTAAGTTTTTTAGTTGCTCAATTTCAGTTCCACCCGCCGGTTTTGTGATTTCTCTGCTTCTGTTTTGCCGCTATTAAGCGGCTGGGTAGGGCCAAAACCTTTAGCTGCTAACCTTGATTCTTCAATTCCCTTTGATTGTAAATATTCTTTAACATTATCGGCCCTGGCCTGTGAAAGTTTCATGTTTGCAGCAAGCCCTCCGCTATTGCTTGTATGCCCTTCGATAGAAAGACTGAAGCCGGGATTATCTTTTAAAATTTGTATCACCTCATCCAGCACTTTGAACGATTCGGGCAACAGATCGGCTTTGGTAAATCTGAACTGGATTCGACGGGCTGCAAAATTTATTTTTTCAATGATCTCTTTTTTGATCTCTTCTGCCGGACAGCCATTTTTTTCTTTTGTTCCTTTTACATCCGGACATTTATCTTCCTCATCATTGATACCATCGCCATCTGAATCAGGTATGGGACATCCATCATAGCGACCGTAGCCCGGAACTTCAGGACATTTATCATCTTCATCATTTATGCCATCTTTATCTGTATCAGGAATCGGGCAGCCATTATATTTTTTCAACCCCGGTATATCCGGACATTTATCCTCTGCATCGTTGACGCCATCATTGTCCCTATCCAATATTGGGCAGCCATTATTTTTTGCGGTGCCTGCCACATCCGGACATTTATCATCCTTATCTGCAATTCCATCGCCATCTTTATCGGGACAGCCATTAGTAACAGCAGCGCCTGCTTCATTTGGGCAGCCGTCTTTATCGTCAGGTATTCCATCTTTATCCCTGTCTTTTACTTTCTCTTCAAGTTCAACAGGCTTACCTAAAAAGATACCGATGGTAGCTCCAATAACCTGGTGCTTGAAACTTCCGGTATAATTAACTGCCTGGTAAAAATCATTTAAGCCCCGGCTGTAATCAGCAGTAAGAAAAACACGACCTGATTCTACGCCGATCAAACCATTTACACCATAATTCAAAACTTTGTATCCACCCGGCTTGTCGCCAACCGGGGGATCATTATTTTCTGTTGATTGAAAAATACCGCCCTGCAAAATAGTTTTTGATGTTTCTTTTCCGTTAAAAAAGAAAGAAAGATAAGGCCCGGCGCCAAAAACAAATTTTATTTTATTCCCTTTCTTAAAAATAAAATTCATGGGCACATCAATATAGTTGATGTATTGTGTAGTTTTTTTGCTGATGATCTGGCTGGTCAGCGTATCAAATTGCTGTGCATACTTTCTCCCTTTATTATAATAAAAGACCCCTGGTCGAAAAGAAAAATTTGAGTTCCTGCTGAATGGCAGATCGGCAATGAACCCAAAATGGGCGGCGGTCCTTGCACTGTAATTATTCTTCAGGCTGTCCCAGCCTGGCAGGTTATTTTTTTCAGAAACTGATGACTGCTGACCACCCGCTGCAATGGCAACTTTTAATTGGGCAGTAGCACTGTGAGCAGTAATAATAAAAACGGGGAATAAGAGAAATAGTTTTCGCATCAGGCTTGGGTTTTTTTCAGAGATATTGATTCGTTGTTGTACGCAAAGTTGGTAAATATTCTACAGAAATCAAATTATTATCTAATACTGTTCATTCTCATTGGGAAAATCTTTGCTCTTCACATCTTTAATGTATTGCTGCACGGCTTTAGTAGCCTGCTCATGAATATTCAGGTATTGCCGGAGAAAGCGGGGTTTGAATTCGGTATTAATGCCCAGCATGTCGTGCATTACCAAAACCTGTCCATCACAATAACCACCTGCTCCAATGCCGATAGTAGGAATAGAAATATTTTTCGAAACTTCTTTCGCCAGTTCAGCCGGAATTTTTTCCAGTACAATAGCAAAGCATCCGGCTTTTTCAAGCAGTTTGGCATCTATCCTCAATTTATTTGCTTCATCTTCTTCTTTGGCCCGTACTGCATAGGTTCCAAATTTATAAATAGATTGGGGAGTTAATCCAAGATGACCCATCACCGGAATTCCTGCGGAAACAATTCGTTTGATGGATTCAACAACTTCCTCTCCGCCTTCCAGTTTCACAGAATGGGCACCTGTTTCTTTCATGATGCGGATAGCAGAAGCCAAAGCAATGTCGGAGTTGGATTGATAAGAACCAAAGGGCATATCCACTACTACGAGGCACCTGTCAATACCACGAATGACAGATTGTGCATGGTAAATCATCTGGTCCATGGTGATGGGCAATGTAGTTTCATGGCCCGCCATTACATTGGATGCGGAATCGCCAACAAGAATCACATCAATACCGGCGCCGTCAATAATTTTTGCAAACGAAAAATCATAAGCGGTAAGCATGGTGATCTTTTCACCGGATGCTTTCATCTTTTGTAATGTATTTGTAGTAATTCTTTTTACTTCTTTATTAGCTGACATGGAAACTGATTTAAGACCTAAAAGTAGAATAAATCAAATTGCGCTTCTTTCAGCCTCACTTCTTCATAAAGTATATGGATCAATCCATCGGCAAGACCGATCCTGGGAACAAATATCTCCTGCGCATCTGCCCAGCGCATTATATTGATATAAATAAGCAGGGCAGGAACAATGACATCAGCCCGATCCTCCCGAAGTTTGTACAGGCTTATTCGCTGCGCAAGAGAAAGATTGTTGAACTCCTTGTAATATTCCCGCAGCTGTTCAAGTGTAAGCGGCTTTCCTTCTTTGCGTTTGGAAATAGAAAAAATTTTATTGATGTTGCCCCCGGAACCAATCGCCGTTACATGATGATAGCCTTTTGTTTTTTTCCCGATAAATTCTTTCATTTCGTCCCACGCGGCTTCTGTTACCTGGTTTTTCAGCAATCGTATGGTGCCGATATTAAATGATTCTTTAAAGATCAGTTTGCCATCGCTGAAAAAAGTTAATTCAGTACTTCCACCGCCGACATCTATATATAAATAAGATTCTTCAGACGTCATATTTTCCGCAATATGATTCTCATAAATAAAAGAAGCTTCTTCCAGCCCGCTGATGATGCTGATATTAATGCCGGTTTCAATCTTAACTTTTTTTAGTACCTCTTTCGCATTCACAGCATCCCGCATGGCAGATGTAGCGCAGGCTTTCAGGTGTTTAACCTCATACACATCGAGCAATAATTTATATGATTTAATGGTCTTGATGATCTTTTCTGCCTTAGCAGTTGATATCACGCCTTTATCAAATACATCAAAACCCAAACGAAGTGGAACACGAATCAACGCTACTTTAATAAACTCAGGTATCAGTTGAGGGCCGGGAATTACATCAGTGATCAATAGTCTTGCTGCGTTACTTCCAATATCAATGGCTGCCAGTCTCACGAGGGATCAGTATTTTTTTATGCAGGTAATTATAAGTTTCCAATTGTGAACGGATTTTTTTCCTCGAGCTTCTTACGTATTCATTATTCAGGTTATTATCTAACCACCGGGCTTTTACATTATCGTGCAACTGTATGTTCAGAATATCAATCAGCTCTTGTTTGATCTCATCATTCCACACCGGGCAGGTTACTTCCACCCTGTGATCGAGGTTACGAACCATCCAGTCAGCCGAAGATATATAAACTTTTGGCTTGCCTTTATTGTTAAATACCCACACTCTTGAATGTTCCAGGTATTCATCTACAATACTGATCGCCGTTACATGATTTTTAAATTTCGGATGTTGCGTCATCATACAGCAAATACCACGAATGATCAGTTTAACGTCCACACCTGCCCGGGCAGCTTCATACAATTTTGAAATAAGCGCTTCATCCGAGAGTGAATTCATCTTTAAAATAATACCCGCATGATTTTTTTTCTTTCGGGCATACCTGATTTCATCATCTATCAATTTTATAATTTCCTTCCGCAGGTACCAGGGCGTTGGAATAATGGTTTGGCAGTCTTTCAAAAACTGGCCATTCTTTGGCTGTTCAATAAAATTAAATACCCGGTTCATATCAGCCATAATCTTTTGGTTGGAAGTAAGCAGGAAATTGTCCGCATACACACGGACCGTTTTTTCATTCAGGTTGCCCGTACCTATAAAACCGTACAGAATATTTTGTTCTTTGGTTTTTTTCCGGATAACACACATTTTGGAATGCACTTTTATATTCTCAATACCAATCAGCACATTCACGCCTTCTTCTTCCAGTCTTTCTTTCCATTCCAGGTTGGCTTCCTCATCAAACCGGGCAGTAAGTTCCAGCATTACTGTTACATGCTTGCCATTGCGGACTGCATTAACAAGTGCATTGATGATCTTTGATTGTTCGGCCAGCCGGTAGCATGTCATCTTAATTGAAGATACTTCGGGATCAATAGCTGCTTCACGCAGCAGGTCAATGATGGGATTAAAAGAATGATAGGGCACATGCAGCATGACATCTTTTTCCATAATGACGTCTGATACCCTCTGTTTTGTCAGCATAGGATGATCCAGTGATTTGCGTCGTCTGTTCTTTTGAGTAAAAACTTCTTCCGGAAAATCCATAAAATGACGGAAGTTGTGAATACGGCCACCGGGAATCAGGTTTCCTTTTTTTGAAAGATCTAATCTGCGTATCAGATATTCCAGCAAACCGGGATCCATTTCCCTGTCATATACAAATCTCACGGGTTTTCCTTTGCGGCGGTTTTTCAGGCCTTTCTCAATTTTTTGAATGATACTTGTGGATATATCATTGTCAATATCAAGCTCTGCATCACGGGTTAGTTTAAAAATATAGGAACTGTATTGATCATATCCAAAATAAGAAAAAATATCAGGCAGGTTAAACCGGATGACATCTTCAAGAAGTATGATGTGATGTTCATCTTCTTTTGATGAAGGCAGTTGTAAAAAGCGGCTCAATACCCGGCTGGGTATCTCAATAAGTGCATATTTCTTTTTAAGGGGTAATTCTTTTTTCCACATGACTACAGCGAGGTAGATGGATTTATCCTGCAGGTAAGGAAATTCAGGAATACTTTCGATCATCAGGGGAATAACATTGGAACTTACTTCTTCATCATAATGCCTGCGGACAAACTCCTGTTGTGCATGATTGAGATCTTTTTCAGTGACGAGAAATATTTTTTCCTTCTTTAGTTCATCCATGATCCCTTCCCAGATCCGGTTGAATTCACTTTGCTGGTTAAGAACCACCAGTTGAATTTCATCCAGTATTTTATCCGGTTCAACTTCCAGGTGCATTTTGGCCTTATTGCCCACCTCAACCATTCGTTTTAATGTAGCCACCCTTACCCGGAAGAATTCATCAAGATTATTGGAAAAAATTCCAAGAAACCGGACCCGTTCCCGCAGGGGAACGCTGGGATCAGTAGCTTCCTGCAATACCCGTTCATTGAAAGACAACCAGCTTATGTCTCTTGGGATCGTTTTTCGTTTATCGTGAGCCATATAATAAATAAATATTGCCGATAAGGTATAAAATTACTAAACGCAGTACAAGGAAACTATTAAGCTTTTAAATCACTGCAGATCACCTTTTTTTGTATGGTTGATGATATTTGTAGAAGAAAACCCATTTAGAATGGGATTGATAACAACCCGGCCACCATTGGCAATTACTTCTTTTGCTCCTGCAATCTGTTCCACTGTATAATCACCTCCTTTTACCAATACATCAGGCAAAATAGCCTTGATGAGTGCAAGTGGTGTGTCATCTTCAAATATGACTACGGCATCAACTATTACTAACGAAGCAAGTATTAATGCCCTTGAATCCTGGTTATTCACAGGGCGGCTTTCACCTTTTAGTCTTTTTACAGAAGAATCGGAATTTAACCCCACAATCAGATATTCAGCTTCCTTAGCAGCTTGTGAAAGTGAAAAAATATGTCCTGGGTGAAGAATATCAAACACACCATTGGTAAATGCAATCGTTTTTGCCTGTACCCGCCACTGAGCAACATTCTGCACAATTTGTTCCGGTGAAAAAATTTTTTGAGATATAAGATCGGCTCTTTTCATACTATCTTTTTAAAGGGGAGAATTCAGCAGCTTCTTTTTATTAAAATAAGGCAGCGCTGCAAAACTAATCAAACCTCCGATCAGGACGACAGCTGTCTGTGCCAGCCATAAAATCCAGCCAAATGCCAGGGCAATGCCTTCATTCAGGCCGTATAAGAGCATTGTTTGCTGAAGCAGATAAGCATAGGCCCCGATGCCTCCGGGAGTAATGATCATACCAATACTACCAGCGGAAAGAACAGAAAATGCCTCCCTGATTCCGTATTGATTAGTTTCCTGCAAAGCCATAAAACCAACGTAACCACCGGCAAGGTAAAGCGTCCAGATGGCAACTGTTAGCAGAATAAATTGCCCTCTTTTTTTCAGGTGTTGTATAGCGCTGATGCCCTGCCATATTCTTTGCAGTATTTTATTAATCGCCAGAAAGAGATCTTTAAAATTTTTCTTTTTATAAACCATCCATACTGTAATAATAATTGTGATAATTCCGATACCAGTCAATCCAATTATATAAGCCGGAATTTTTTTTACTTCATCTCCTTTTGATGAATGGAAAAAAGTATCTATTAACTGAGAATAAATTTCCGGTTGTATGACCAGGGTAATGCCAAAGACTGCGAGTAACGTAAAAGCATCTATCAGCCTTTCCAGAATTATTGTACCAATGAGTTTATCAACCGGCACTTTTTCATAGCGGGCAAGCATGGTGCATTTTAAGATCTCACCAAGCCGGGGAATTGCCTGGTTGGTCAGGTATCCGATCATAACGGCAAAAAAAGTATTTGATTTTGATGGATTATATCCCAAAGATTTAACCAACAGTCTCCAGCGTAATGCTCTTAAAAAATGGCTCAAAATCAGGATCAGGAATACGGGAACAATAAGGTAATACCGGGCCGTCTTCAGCGCTGACCTTATTTGTGACCGGTCATCATGAGTAAGATCTTTAATGGACCACCAAATAAAAAAAACACCCAGGCCAAGAAAGAATGTGTATTGAAGTATAGTGCGGAGACGTTTCTTCATGAAAACCGAAAATACTCAAATGCATCCTAAGAGACAAATGCTTTTCGAATGCCTTAACCACTTTTTATCGCCTGATTATTTTTATAATTAACCTGGAAATTTTGATTAAGATAACAGCATATTATCAATCAATCGAACTTCATTCAGGAAAGCGGCAACTAGTGCAATAAGTTTTTGTTTGCCATCCCACCTAGTAACCGGCTCCAGGTTATTGGCATCAGCAATTTCAATGTAATCCACTTTAAAACCTGCTTGTCCGAGTAATTGCAGGGCATTTATCTTTAATTGAATAAGGTTGATTGAATTAAGATTTTGTTTTATAAAATCGAGGCATTTATAAATACCTGCTGCTTTTTTTCTTTCATCACCAGTCAGCCGCATGTTACGGCTACTCATTGCAAGCCCATCCGCTTCACGAAGGGTAGGGCAAATCACTATTTGTACTTCCGGCATTCTGATCAGTTCAATAAGTTTTCTGACAACCATGTATTGCTGGTAATCTTTTTGGCCAAGATATAAACGGCTTGGTTTTACAATTTCCAGTAAACGATGCAGCACCATACAAACTCCCCGGAAATGACCCGGGCGAAATTTCCCTTCCAATACCTTTTCAAGATAGCCAAGATCATAATACATTTTTGGGTTCATGCCTTCCGGGTATATTTCTTTTACTAATGGCAAAAACAAAACCTGGCAACCTGCCGCCTCCAGCAGGTAAATATCTTTTTCAGTTGTTACCGGGTATTTTTCAAAATCATTCGGATCATTGAATTGAGCTGGATTGACGAATATGCTGCAGACAGTGATCTTGTTTTCCTTTTTTGACGCTTTAATAAGGGATATATGTCCGCTATGCAATGCACCCATCGTGGGTACAAAGCCAATCGTGCTGCCATTTAATAACTGGACATCAAGATACTTATGCAGGTCAGTTGTTTTTTTAAATAAAAT